>JBDUCP010000166.1:0-3494 GCA_040003405.1 Verrucomicrobiota bacterium | reverse complement strand
CCGGCCACGGGTGCGGAATTATGCGAAGTCGGATCCAGCTACGTTCTGCGCGAGCGGGACAACGGCGAATGGAAACAGGCCTTTCGCGTGCCGCGGCTGATGTGCAAAAAAGAACTTCCGCGCGAGCAGGCGGTGCAGTTGGTGGAAAAAGGAAAGACCGATCTCATCCAGGGATTCATTTCAAAAAAGGGCCGGCCCTTTGACGCTTTCCTCGTGCGGACGGACGCGAAGATTCGCTGGGAATTTCCGCCGCGCGCTGCGAAGACCGGCAAAGATGGCAAACCCGTCGAACGCAAAGCGCGCGCGAAGGCTGATCTCTCCAAAGCCAAAGTGATTGGCGAAAGTAAAACGCACGGCGGCGAACTTGTGGAATTAGATGACGCCTATTACGTGCGCAAGCCGGACCAGGATAACCGTCCGGTGTTCAAACTGACCAAGAAGCTCTGCGAACACGTGATCACGCTCGACGAAGTGAAAGAGTTGCTCGCAGAAGGGAAATCGCCACTCATCGAAGACTTCGTTTCCAAACGGGGCAATAAATTCGCCGCGCATCTCGTACTCTCGTCGAAAAAAGACAAAGCGGAATTCGAGTTCGCGCCGCGATAAAAGCCGCGATCAATTTGTCGTCGCGGAAAATTTTTCGCGAATCGCATACGATGCATTGACGGCACAACATACGGTATGCTAACTACAGCACGCCACTATGCGTTGTCCTAAGTGCGGTTTTGGTGACGACAAGGTCATCGATTCGCGCCAGTCCCGAGATAGCTGTACCATTCGCCGCCGCCGCGTTTGTTTGCAATGCGCGTACCGCTTCACCACTTACGAGCAAGTCGAGCGCTCTTATCTGCGCGTGATCAAACGCGACCGCACGCACGAGACCTTCGATCGGCGCAAGCTGGTGGACAGTTTGGCGAAGGCTTGCGAGAAGCGGCCGATTGATCTCGTAATGCTGGAGCAAGCGGTGGATGAAATTGTGCTCGATCTGGAAGCGGGCGACCGCGAAATCGCCTCGTCGCTCATTGGGACGAGAGTCTTGCAAAAACTGCGCGAACTCGATGAGGTGGCGTACCTTCGCTATGCTTCTGTGCATCAGCGCTTCGAAGATGTGAGCCGGTTTGTGGATGAAATTCACGCACTGAGCCGGCACGTAAAATCCGACGAGTTTCAGAAAGAATTGTTTCCGACGGAGCCGGTCCGAATCGGATCGCTGCCAGCCACCGCCGCACTGCCTGAGGAAAAGAAAATGAAAGCCAATGGTCGCGTTTAAGGAAGAGTTTCCCTATCTGCGGTGCGATTCGGGCCAGTTGTTCGAGTTTGATCAGGCGTGGCTGCACGCGGCGATCACGCGGGCGGCGAACGATGCGGGCTATCCGAAGTGGTGGCTGACGGATCACGTCACGGAAAGCATTGCGTTTTATTTGCGGCTGAGAAATGACGAGTCAATCGTGCCGTTCGATCAGCTTTCGCAAACGGTGCGCTACGTTTTGAAGGTGATTGGCTACAAGGAAATCGTTCCGTATTTTTTGCCGTCGCCCCCGCCGATCTCATTTTCGTTGCTTGAGATCGCGCAGGAAGCCGGCGCCGGTTACGAGCTCGCGTTCTTTGATGGTTTGGAAAAACGGATCAACGCCCTCGTCAACGCCCGGGTGGACAGTCTGCATTTATGCGATCTGCAAGCCTGCGTGAAACACCTGCGCGGCGCCAAAATGTGGACGCGCTCCTGCGACACTTTGCGCGAAGAAGTGATTTGTTTCGTGCGCGAAAAACTGACCTCGAGTTCGGATCTGGAACAGCTGCGTTGTTACGTTCGCTAGCGTGGTGTGACTCTTTTTGAAAAAATTATCGCGCGTGAAATCCCGGCCAGGATTGTCTGGGAAGACGACGACGTGCTGGTTTTCCATGACGTGGATCCGCAAGCGCCGGTGCATGTCTTGATTGTGCCGAAGCGCGTTGTGCCGCGCTTGGCGGAGGCGGCGCCGGCGGATGAAGCACTGCTCGGAAAATTGCTTTTGGCGGCGAAACGCGTCGCGGATGATCTTGGCCTAACGAATGGATATCGCGTCGTAATCAACAACGGCCCGGACGCGGGCGAGAGTGTGCCGCACTTGCATGTCCACCTGCTCGGTCAGCGGACGCTGGGATGGCCGCCGGGGTAAGGCAGGGCGCGAAAATAAACGCGCTACTCGTGCACAATCATCGGGGTGCCGGTCGGCGCTGCGTCAAAGAAGTGCTCGGCCATGCCATTGGGTAGACGAATGCAGCCGTGCGAGGCGGCATACGGCGGAACATAACCTTGATGCATGGCGTAGCCGCCATTAAAATGCATGCAGAACGGCATCTTTGCGCCATCGAAATGAGAACCGCTTGGCCGCTGATCCTTGCGCGCATCCACGTTGGCTTTCACGACATTCCCTTCGTCGTCGACGTAATCGCCGAACTCGCTCGATACATGGTTCCGATCTTTCGAGATGATGTGATAGTGCCCCGGAGGCGTGGAGAACCCTGGCTTGCCCGTGGATACGGTCGACGCTCCGACCAATTGTTTCCCTTTATAGAAGTAGGCCTTTTGCTCGCTTAGACGAACGACAATTCTAGGTGGACCGGACGCGTCCTCGCCTTTCCAAAATCCAGGCGCGCGTGTCGGTGCGACAGCGGCAGGCTTGAACGAATTAGCCGGAGGCATTTCCTCGCAGCCCGCGCCCAACACCGCCAGAGAAAACAGGAGCGCGATGCGGATGTGGTGGCGAAAAACGATCATGGGATGCGGATATTAATGCGACCCAACATGTGTTCAACCCCGAAAATGAGAGCTCGCGAGAAATCAGCCCGCCCCACCCCCGGTTATCCTTGCTCACGCAAGAGGTTTCTGATCTTCTGAACGAAAGATTTATGGGAATGCGTTTATTGATCAGCTTAGTCGGCGTTATTCTCGTCTTCGGAGGCATGGGTTGCGTGCCCAAGTCGCGTCGAGACCACGCGAGCGAAATTTTGTTGCCGGGACAGACTGGCAGCAACATTCGTCGGCGCATATTGCTGGATGATGGACGAGCTATGGAACCTGCGAAACGCCGGGATCCGAAACGACGAGAATTGAAGCCGATAACGAAGGAGCGCAAGGCCCCAACGAAAGAGCGCAAGCCAGCGACCCGGCCCGGTGAAGAAGTTTCTGCGCCTGATCGTTTTCGTTGAAGACGCGGGAAGCGAGACGCGGAAAAAAAGGTACGGTGAGAGAGGGATTCGAACCCTCGGCATAAGCAAGGCCTTTCGCGATTTTGCAAACGTCATCCCGATTCACTCTCACGGCGATAAGGGAGTCGCTCGTCGTTGAAAACAGAAGTAAGGTCGGCGTAGCCGTGCCGGTGGACGGTCTTATCGGGTTCGTGCGGTGGTCGGAGTAAATCAGGCAGTCCCGCATCTCCGCTGCCATTCGCGAGGCCTTCCAATTCCCCGCATAGGAGACCCGGTGCCATCCTCGCATCGCTTCGAGGTTG
>JBDUCP010000031.1:0-12073 GCA_040003405.1 Verrucomicrobiota bacterium | reverse complement strand
ATGACGAAAATCATGGAGCGCTTCGGTCTCGAAGAAGGCCAAGAGCTCGAGCATCCGTGGCTGAACAAATCGGTCGAGACCGCGCAGAAACGAGTGGAGCAGCGCAATTATCTCGCACGCAAACGCACGCTCGATTTCGACGACGTGATGAACAATCAACGCGAAGTCGTTTACAATTTCCGCAACGAAACGATCGATTCCGATAATCCGCGCAAACTGGTTTACGAGGTGATCGAGGAGGCGGTGCCGAACAAGGTCAAGGAATTCCTCGGCACTGACGCAGCGGTGGAGGAACCGAATTACGTGACGCTGCTAAACTGGGTCAACGTCACCTTTCCGCTTGGCCTAACGAGAGAAAAAGCGCAGTTCGACACGCGCACGGTGGAGGAGAATGCGCAGTTCCTGATCGAGAAAATCAAGGACGCCTACGAGCGCAAGTCCAGCCACGAAGAGCCGACCGCAGTCAAGAGTTTGGAGCGCTACATCATTCTCAACGCCATCGACCGCCTCTGGCAGGAGCATCTCTACGCGATGGATTCGCTCCGCGAAGGCGTTTACCTGCGCGGCTACGCCCAGAAGGACCCGCTGATCGAATACAAGACCGAAGCGTACGACATGTTTGTTGAATTAATGGCGAACATTAAAAACGAAGTGCTGCACAATCTTTTTCGCAGCACGTCGAACTTGCAGGCCTTCGAAAATTTCCTTTCCACGTTGCCGCAATTTCTTTTACGCGAACACGCGCCCAGCGCAGCTACCGCGACCGGTCCCGTGCCCGGTCGGCGACCCGAGCGTGTGGGCTCCGGCGCCGCCGAAAATGGCGACGGTGCGGAGCTAAAGCTTGAGCTCGCGCCCGTGCGCCGAGATGTGCCGAAGGTGGGGCGGAATGAACCATGTCCCTGCGGGAGCGGGAAAAAATTCAAGAACTGCTGCGGTCGCACCGCATAGTCGTTAGGCCGGGAACGATAATTCCAGGGTCGCGTCCGGCGACAATGCGCTCCATTGCGCAAGGAGTTCGTCGATCCGCAATCGCACCCGCGATAACTCGTTAGGCGTGAGCCAGCGCGGCGGCTTCATCTCGCGGCTTTGCGCGAAAAGCTTCGCCTGTTGATTAAATTCTTCATCGGTCACCGGTGCGCCACTGGCCCGCTCGGCGCTGAAGGCACTGACGAGATATTCCACGGCAATAGCCTCATGGGGCAGCGGGCCGCGCGCACTTTTGCCGGTGGTATCCGCGATGTCCCAACCAGCGGTAATGAGCCCGTAGAAACCGTGGCGAAACCCGAGTTCAGTCTCGATCGCGTAATGAACGAGATCATGCCGCGGAAAGAATTGCGCGCGCTCGTCGTCCTGCCGCTGCCAGGTCGCTGAGCCATCGGAGCGCACGCAGCGAAGGACGGCGCGGCCGTCGGCGCGCTTGGTGAACTGGAGGATCAAGTCGGACATCGAGTGTCGTCTTGTTTGTCGCGTTTGGATTCGGCAATGTCCAATCTGATGACGCCGCACGAAGTCCTCGAAAAGTATTTCGGCTTTCGCGAATTTCTAGACGCGCAGGAGGAAGTTATCGCCGCGATCACTGGCGGCGCGGATGCGCTTGTCGTTATGCCGACGGGCGGCGGGAAGTCGCTCTGTTATCAGCTGCCGGCGCTGCTGCTCGAAGGAACGACGGTCGTGGTGTCGCCGTTAATTGCGCTAATGAAAGATCAGGTGGACGCGCTTCAGCGTCGCGGAATTTCCGCGACATTAATTAACAGCTCGTTAGGCCCGGAGGAACAGCGCGAACGCATTCGCGCGATGGGTCGAGGCGAGTTCAAACTCGTTTACATCGCGCCCGAACGCTTCCGCAGCCGCTCGTTTCTAGAAGCGCTCGGCCAATGCACCATCGCGCTCTTCGCGGTGGATGAGGCGCATTGCCTCTCGATGTGGGGCCATGATTTTCGCCCCGATTATTTTCGGCTGGATCAAGTGCTGGAAACATTGGGCCGGCCGCAAGTGGCTGCGTTCACCGCGACGGCGACGCCGGAAGTTCGGCGCGATATTCTCACGCATCTGCGTTTGCGCGAGCCGCGCGAATTTATCGCCGGATTCGCGCGTCCGAATTTGAAACTGCTCATTACGCATGTGGCAAACGAGGCGCAGAAGTACGAGCGTTTGAATGCGCTGATCCGCGAGGGCAAGACCGGCATCGTTTATTGCTCAACGCGAAAGCGTGTGGAGGCGGTCGCCGAGACACTGAAGGCGGCGAAGATTTCGAGCATTCTTTACCACGGCGGAATGAGCGACACGGAGCGCGAAGAAGCGCAAAACGAATTCATGCATGCGCGGCGCGACATCGTGGTGGCGACGAACGCGTTTGGGATGGGAATCGACCGCGCGGACATACGGTTCGTCGTGCACTTCGATGTGCCGGGAAGCGTAGAAGCGTACTATCAGGAAGCGGGCCGCGCCGGGCGCGACGGCGAGGCCGCGACGTGCGAGCTGCTTTTCAACCACGCCGACACACGAGTGCAGGAATTTTTTATCGACGGGAGCAATCCGCCGCTCGAATTCATTGTCGCCACGTACGAGATGCTTCGGCGTGAGCAGAACGAAAAACACGAGCTGGAAATTGCGATCAAGGAAATGGCGGAGCGTGTCGGTAGTGATGGCAACGACATGATGCTGAGCACGGCTCTGCATGTGCTCGATCGCGCGGGCTACATCGACCGCTTCGACATTCCGGGCCGGCGGGTGCGCGGCACGCGGCTGTTACAGCCGGATGTCCGCGGCCATCAATTGAAACTCGATGCGGCGAAGCTGCGCGAAAAGGAGCGGCGCGATCGCGCGAAGCTAAAGCTGATGATCGACTTCGCCTATGCGCGCGATTGCCGGCAGCAAGCGATCCTGCGTTACTTCGGCGAAACCGATCCGACGAAGTGCGGCAATTGCGACATCTGTCTTCAAACCGCCGGCCCGTCGCGCGCGCCCACCGCCGAGGAGGCACTTGTAGTGCGCAAAGCGCTCAGCGGCGTGGCGCGAATGTCGGTGCGCAGCGATGAAGGCTGGGCGCCGCGGTTCGGTCGCGGACGAATTGTGCAAACGCTCGTTGGCAGCCGTTCGCAGGAAATCCTGAACGCGCAGCTCGATCAGCTTTCCACCTACGGTTTGTTGAAGAGCGAAGGCGTGGCGTATTTAAATCAACTGATGCGCGAATTGCAGGACGCGGGAATGCTCATTTCGAGCGGCGGAGAATATCCGATGGTGACGCTGACGCGACTGGGCGACGAAGTGATGAAAGGACGCGCGGATTATGAATTACGCTGGCCAGAACGCTACCAATCGTCCGCGCAGATTTCAGGCGTCGCGCGCAAAACAAAAAGCAGGCTGAGTTCGTTAGGTGAGATGGTTCCGGTTGATGCAGCTATTTTTGAGCGCTTAAAAAAAGTGCGGCTCGATCTCGCGCGCGAAAACGGAAATGTCCCGGCTTATGTTATTTTTCCCGATGAAACTCTGCGTGCATTCGCGCGCTTGAAACCGAGATCGGTGGAAGCAGGCCGAAAAATTCGAGGCGTGGGCGAGATTAAAGCGCAGCGCTATTTGCCGGCATTCATTGCCGCGATTACCGCATCCGAGCCGGCTACTTGACGGCCGCCAGTTTTTTCAGATCGACGCGTTTGAGCCATTCCTGCAGCTCCTTCGCGTCCTGACCCTGCGTCTCGATCTGCAGGACATACCGTTTCGCTACCATCAGCCACAGCGTCCCGTGCTTGTTTTCGTTTTCAAATGTTTCAAAGCCCGGCATGCCTTCGACGGTGAGCGACTTCGTATAGCCCTCAGGGCCGGACGTGCTCGTATTCCACGCTGAAATGGTGGCGGTGACGTATTCCGGATTGGCTGCGGAATCGAGGATGCTGATCGAAGTCGTCGGTGCGTCGCCGGCGTCGCCCTTGCGATAATCGCGATGGACGTTGGTGATCTTCGCGCCGCCCGCGTCATCGGTGGATCCCTCGGGTTTGTCCGCCGTCCAGCCGGTCAGGCCATCGGGCAGAAGCGGCAGAAGCTTGGAAAAATCGACGACTTCCGATAGCGGCGGTTCTTCGGCGGCGCGTAACATCGGCGCGGCGCAAACGGTTAGCGCAAGAGTCGCAAAGAAAAAAGGAGCGAAGGTTTTCATTCTAATCGCTGTACTCGATTGACTTTAACGAGGGGGTTTGTCAAGACGCGATCAGTGTCACGCCATAAATGGATCGTTTTTCTACTCGTGCTCGGCGCACTCGTCGTGCGGTTGATTGGAATCGATCAGCCCTTCATCGATCCCTGGAGTTGGCGGCAAAATGATGTCGCTGCGATGGCGCGCAATTTTTTCGAAAACGGTTTTCATTTCGCCTGGCCGCAAATCGATTGGGCTGGGGAACAACCCGGCTACGTCGGGACGGAGTTTCCCATTCTGCCCTTCGCTGCGGCGCTTTGTTACAAAGTGACCGGTGTGCCGGAATGGGTTGGCCGCATGCAGGGCGTGCTTGCTTTTGTGGTGGCGCTGCCGTTTTTCTTTCTGCTCGTTAGGCAACTGTTTGGCGTGGTCGCGGCGGGCTGGGCCACATTCTTCTACGCCTTCGCGCCACTCGGCATCGTGGCCAGCCGCGCCTTCATGCCGGATGTGCCGTCGCTCAGTCTGGGAATCGTCGGGATTTATTTTTTCTGCCACTGGATCGAGCGGAATGATCGCCGTTCGTTGATCGTTTCGGCACTCCTGATCTCGCTGGCACTGTTGATAAAAATTCCGACGACCGTAATTGGCGCGCCGCTACTCTATCTGATCTGGCGGCGTTTTCGTTGGGGCGCCGCGCAGCGCTGGGAGGTTTGGCTTTTTGCCTTTGTCGTGCTCGCGCCATCGGCGCTCTGGTACTGGCACGCCCATAGGATCGCGCAGGATTTTTATCCGCATCATTTTTTCGGCGGCGGCGGTTTCCGTGTCATGCCGGCGATGTGGTATTGGGGCATCGCCCAGCAGACAGTGCGATCGAGCCTCACGCTCGTGCTCTTCGTTTTGGCGATCGCCGGCGTATGTGCATTGCCGCGCGCGAAATACGCCCTGCTTTTCCATTGGTGGCTGGCCGCAATGATCGCCTTCATCTTCATCGTCGGCTGGGGCAATCGTCATCAGTGGTATCAACTTCCGCTGGTTCCGATCGCGGCGGCATTAGCCGGCGCCGCCTGCGCCCGGGTCCCGGCGCATTTCGCCTGGCCGCGCGCCTTTCTTGCGCTCGGCGCGGTTCTGGTCACTGCATCGTTCGGCTTCTCTTCTTATTTTTGCGCGCGACCGTTTTATCGATCTGCCGCGGCGGGGCTGAGAAATCTCGGCCTCGAATTGCGCGAGGCGACCAATGCGAATGCGCTCATCATCGCGGCGGATGATGGCGACCCGACGGTTTTTTATTATGCGCATCGCAAGGGCTGGCATTTCCCGGAGGATGGCATTTACCAGGGAAATCCGCTCGACAGCGCGCAGTTGATCACGAATTTGGAAAAATTGCGGGGCCGCGGCGCGAGCCATCTCGTTTTTTATGCCGGCACGCTTTGGTGGCTGGATTATCATGCGGAGTTTGCACAACGACTCGCGACGACCGCGACTTTGGTGGAGAAAACGCCAGAGTTCGCCATCTATAAACTCCAACCAACCGTGCCATGAACAATTTTGAAATCCGGACGACGACCGCGGACGATGTGTCGACAGTTCTCGCGCTTATTCGCGAATTGGCCGAATACGAGCGCGCGCCAAATGACGTTATCGCGACCGAAGCCGGATTGCGCGAGGTGCTCTTCGGGTCGAAGCCGGCGGCGGAAGTGCTATTGGCGCTGGAGAACGACGAGCCGGTGGGCTTCGCGGTCTATTTCTATAATTTCTCGACCTGGTTGGGACGGGCCGGCATTTATCTGGAAGATCTCTTCGTTAGGCCGGACAAGCGAGGACTTGGTTATGGCCGCGCGCTTCTCGTGCGCCTGGCCCAAATTGCCCGGGAACGCGGCTGCGGCCGGATGGAATGGGCGGTACTCGATTGGAATGATCCCGCCATTCAGTTTTACCGAACGCTCGGCGCGGAGCCGATGACAGAGTGGACGGTATTTCGCCTAACGAGCGATAAGATCGCACAGCTCGCGGAATCCAAATCAGTTTGACGTCCGATTCACTGGCGTCGCCGAAACCAATCGCTTGATCAATTCTTCGGCCATGACAATGCCGCTGAGTTTGCTTTGTGCGTCCACGACGGCGGCGAGACCGAGCCGTGCCGCTCGCAGCCGCTGAATGACGCGATAGGCCGGCTCTTCTTCGCGCGCCGTGACGAGGCGACGCGTGTAGCTCGCGAGCGACGCGCGTCGGTTGCGATCGAATAAAATGTCGAGCGCGTTAACGATGCCAACCGCATCACCCGCAGGCGAAATCACCGGTATGCGCTCCGCTCCCGTCGCCGCGCTCAACTGCAGCAACTCTTCGACGGAGGCGTCCGGACGGACGGAGACCGCGCGAGTGAGCGGTAACATGACATCGGCGACGGTCACGTTTCGGAAATCGACGACGTTGTGAATCAGGGCCCGCTCCGTCGCAGTGAGCGAACCCTCGCGCTCGCTTTGCACGGCGATCTGTTTCAAATCTTCCCGGGCAATGAAAAGGCGGGCGTCGTCCGTCGCGCGCCGCGGCAGGAGAAGGCGGCCCGCGCGCTCACCGATTTCGAGGAGCGGCCAGAGTACGATGGAAGCGAATTCAAGCACGCCCGCCAGGGCCGCCAGCGCACGAAAAGGGAAGCGTCGGAACAGCGATTTGGGAAGGACGGCCAAAACGAAAAGATAAATGGGAAGGGCGATGAGAATGGCCAAATAAAATCCGGCAGAGCCGACATGCCTAACGAGCAGTTGCGTCAATAATAGAAGACCCAGAATGTCGGCCATGTTCGTCACCAATAGGACAGTGATAAGTAATCGTTCCGGGCGTTTCGTTAGCCGGTCGAGGCGCAAGGCGGCCCGCTGCTTCAGCTTAACGTGATGCCGCAGCCTCACCGGATCGACCGACAGTAATCCCGCTTCAATTCCGGCGAAAAAGAAGGAGACCGTCCACAAGAACAGAATGAAGAAGGTCGCACTCATGAGGATGAAGTTTCTTCGTTAACGTCGCTTGGATCCCCCTGCGCATAACAGGTGGTTTTTTCGAGCAAGATTTCTTCGATGCGTTTGCGTCCGGTGCGTCTAATGGTGAACGCCAAACGCGATATCTCGAATTGCGTGCCCGGCGGGGGCAGGTAACCGAGCCGGTTAAAAATAAAACCGCCGATGGTGTCGATGCCATCGGCTTCCAATTCGAATCCAAGGTGTTCGCTCAGGTCATCGAGGCGTGCGTTGCCGTTGACCAGAAAACGCCCATCGGTCAACGGTTCGATGTAAAGCGCGGCATCACCCAGCGGTGCGGCATCGCTCATGATTTCTTCGACGATGTCGGAGAGGGTGACGATTCCTTCCGTGCCGCCGAATTCATCCACCACCATGGCCAAGCCCTGCGTGTGCGTGAGAAAGCTGCGCAGCAAATCCATCGCCTTCATTGTTTCCGGCACGTAGGAGGGCGGCACCAGGGTTTCGAGATAATGCTCGCTGGGGTCCGCCAAGAAACGGCGCACATCGATCACGCCCAGAATCTGATCCGGCGTGTCGGCATAGACCGGCACGCGGCGATGCCGTTTTTCCTGCAAACGGGCGATCGCGTCGGCGTTCGTCAGGTCATCGGGAAGGGCAAAGGTATCGACGCGCGGCGTCATGCAATCCTTCGCCGTTTTGTCGCCGAGCTTGATGATTTCCTGAATCATCTCGCCTTCGCTCTCTTGCAGCGTGCCCTGTTCTTCGCCCATTTCGACGAGCGTCTCGAGTTCTTCGTCGCTCAAATTCTGGCGCTTCTGCAAATGCACTGGCGTGAGGCGATCGACGATGGCGCTGCTGATGTTTTCGAGCGCGTGTCCAACGCGATCGAGCAACGGCATCGACGCTTTCAAAGTGAAGACGCCGAGCGTGGAGAGACGGTATGGGGCGGAGAGCGCGAGCAATTTCGGAATGAGATCGCAAAGTAAGACGACGATCGCAAAAATTGCGGTCGCGGCCAACCATCGCGGGATGCGTTCGGCCAGCGGTCCCTCCCAGGCGAGGAAAAGGCAGAGTACGACGAGCGGCACTTTGACGAGGGCATCGGCGAGCAGCAGGACATTCAGGACCCGTCGAGGATTTTCGCGCAAGACGGTGATGAAATGCGTGAGTGACGGATGCGTTTCTTCAAGCCGGCGCAGTTGGTGCGGCTTGAGCGAAAAGAGCGCGGTCTCGAGGCCAGAAAAAAGTGCGGACCCGAAGATCAGGATCGCGACGAAAAGGAGAAGAATAATCAGTGCGGCCAGCGTCATTTATCGGTAGTGGCACAGCCACGTGGGCTGCGAAGTCCGACAGGCTCGAAGCTGTGCCCACAGACTGAAGGGTGCTCGTTTGCCCATCATCGCAGGCGCCATCACGTTATGATGGACATGAGCAAAGGCGAGAGGATTTCGCAGTTCGTCAGCGAGTTGGTGGGAGACAAGGCCGATCTGGCGAAGATCGACGTTGTGCATAATCCCTATTACCGCGCCTATTTTCAGTGCTGGAACGAGCAGCGTTATTACGAAGCGCACGATGTGCTGGAACAGCTTTGGTTAAACAAAGATTCCGAAGACGACGATTTTTTCAAAGGATTGATTCAGGCTGCCGGCGCGTTCGTGCACCTGCAAAAGAATTTCGAGCATCCCACGCATCCGAAACATGGTCGGCGATTGCGACCAGCGGTGCGACTGTTCCTGCTCGCGGAGAAAAACCTCGCGGCCTTCGCGCCGAAACGGCACGGACTCCACGTCACCAAGCTTGTCGATCTTTTGCGAAGGGAACGCGAAAAGGTGATTGAGTCCGATTACAAAAAAAATCCGTGGTCGCCGACAAGCGCGCCCAAACTCACGCTACTGTAGAGGCCGCCGTCTCAGAGGATTATTTGGTGAAAATTAATTTGGCACCGGCGATAACGAGAACGGTGGCGAGCAAGATCGAGATGGCGCGCACGGGAAAGCGCCGGCTGCCAAGATAAGAGCCGGCCGTTCCGCTGATGACGGCGGCACCGGCCAGGGTGTAGGCGAGCGAAGGGATTGATTGCTTCGCACTAACGAATCCGATTAGACCCGCGATTGAGTTCACTAAGATAAACAAAGCGGAAACAGCCGCCGCTTGTTTCGTTTTCGCCCAATGGCAGAAAAGGAGCAGGGGAGTGAGGAAAATTCCACCGCCCGTTCCGGTGAGACCGGAGAGAAATCCGATGCCGGCGCCGACCCCGAGCGACGTCGGCAGTGAAGGCGCAACGACATCCGGCGGATCGCCGCGACGAAAAAATAAACGCGCGGCCGAAAAAAGCAACACGCCGCCAATGACGAGTTTCAAAATGTGAGCGGGTAGCTGCAAGTATCCGCCGAAATAAGCCGCCGGAACGGAGAGCAATGCGAACGGCCAAAAAAGTTTCCACGAGAAATGGCCGGCTCGCCAAAACTGGAACGCGCCGATGGACGCGACCAGAATGTTCAGCACCAAGGCGGTTGGCCGAATGACGATGGGCGCGAGGCCCCAAAGCGCCATGACCGCGATGTAGCCAGACGCGCCGGCGTGCCCGACGGAGGAATAGAGAAACGCGATCACGCCGATTGCTGCGAAAAGCAAAACGAGATGCGCGGCATCCATGATGTCGATCTAATCGCTGTTGCTTTTGAATGCGAACGATAGACTGACGCGTGACGCCCACGCATCTGGCCGCTGAAGTTTCCCCTGCACAAGCCGAGCACAGCAATCGTCTCGCGCACGAAAAGTCGCCGTATCTTCTGCAGCACGCGCACAACCCGGTCGATTGGTTTCCGTGGGGCGAGGAAGCATTTGCCAAGGCGCGCCGGGAAAATAAACCGATCTTTCTCTCGGTCGGTTACTCGACGTGCCATTGGTGCCACGTCATGGCGCATGAGTCTTTTGAGAACGAGCAGACGGCGGCGATCATGAATCGCGAGTTCGTAAACATCAAAGTCGATCGCGAAGAACGGCCCGACGTCGATCGCGTTTACATGACTTTTGTGCAGGCCACGACCGGGAGCGGCGGCTGGCCGATGAGTGTTTGGCTCACGCCCGATCTGAAACCGTTTGTCGGCGGCACTTATTTTCCGCCGCAAGATCGATATGGCCAGCCTGGTTTCAAAAAAGTGCTCGAGCAAATCGCGGCCGCTTGGAAACAGGATCACGAAAAAATTACCGAGCAGGGCGGCAAGATCACCGCGGCCTTGAAGCAAGCAGGCGAAAGCAGTGCATCTGCGGAAAAGCTCACAGCGAAAACGCTCGACACCGCTTTTGATCAAATCGCGAAAACTTTTGACGCGCGCGAAGGTGGCTTTAGCGGCGCGCCGAAATTTCCACGTCCCGTGACGTTGAATTTCTTATGTCGATCTTACGCGCGCGACCCGAAATCCGATTCCGGCAAACGCGCTCTCGAGATGCATCTTTTTACGTTGCGCAAAATGGCGGCCGGTGGAATTCACGATCATCTCGGCGGCGGATTTCATCGTTACTCCGTCGATGCGCATTGGCACGTCCCGCATTTTGAAAAGATGCTCTACGACCAGGCGCAACTCGCGAACGCGTATCTCGATGCATTTCAAATCACGCAAGATCGACAATACGAAACCGTCGCGCGCGACATTCTCGATTACGTCCGGCGCGACATGACGGCAAAGGATGGCGGATTTTTTTCCGCGGAAGATGCCGACAGCTTGCTCGAACTTGGAAAAGCCGAACATGCGGAAGGCGCATTTTATGTTTGGACGAAAAGCGAAATCGACAAAGCGCTTGGCACGGCGGCTGAGATTTTCGATTTTCATTTTGGCGTCGAGTTGCACGGCAACGCACCGCCAGGCAGCGATCCGCAGGGAGAGTTTCGCGAGAAGAATATTTTGATCGAGCGACACACGATCGCCGAGACGGCGAGGCATTTTAAAAAGAGCGAAGACGAAATTCGGGAATCGATCGGGCAAAGCCGCGAAAAATTATTGTCGATCCGCACGAAGCGGCCGCGACCACATCTCGACGATAAAATCATCACGTCGTGGAACGGTCTCATGATTTCGGCTTTCGCACGCGCGGGACAAATATTGAACGATCAGGTTTATGTCGATCTTGCCGCGCGTGCGGCGAAGTTTGCGCAGCAAAATCTTTACGATGACGCGCGAAAAGTTCTCACGCGCAATTTTCGCGACGGGAAAAGCCAGGTTGAAGGATTTGCGGACGACTACGCGTTTCTCATTCAGGGTCTGCTCGATCTTTACGAAGCATCGTTTGATGTGACGTGGCTAAAGTTCGCCATCGAACTGCAGGAAACGCAGGACCGTTTGTTTCTCGATCAAAAAAACGGCGGCTACTTCAGCGGCAGCGGAAATGATCCGAGCATTTTGCTGCGCATGAAAGAGGACAACGACAGCGCTGAGCCGGCGCCGAGCTCGGTAGCGGCGCTGAATCTCTTGCGCCTCGCGCAAATTCGCGACGACAAAGATTTGCGCGAACGCGGTGAGAAAACGATCAACGCGTTCGGCGCGCAACTGAATCAAATCCCGCTGGCCATGCCGCAAATGCTGGTGGCGCTCGATTACTCGTTAAGCAAACCGCGGCAGATCGTAATCGCCGGCAAGATCGACAATAAGGATACGCAGGCATTGCTGCGAGAAGTGCATCGACATTTTTTGCCTAACAAGATCCTTTTGCTGGCCGATGGCGGAGATGGGCAGAAGTATCTCAGCGAAAATCTTGCCGCGATCGGAGCGATGTCGATGGTCGACGATAAACCGGCGGCTTACGTCTGCGAAAATTTCACCTGCAAAGCGCCGGTAACTGATCCGGTGGAATTGCGAAAGCTTTTGTAGCCGCTTCGCCCTGCGAAGCGCGTCCCCAGAGGAACGCGGCTACAGGTTTGCTTTTTTTTCCGCGGGCGTGGGCCGGCGACGCTTCAAGCGCAGCCAGTTGTTCC
>JBDUCP010000030.1:0-12122 GCA_040003405.1 Verrucomicrobiota bacterium | reverse complement strand
GCGCCGCAGAAAATCAAAAGCGTCGCGGCCGTCAGGTAGCCGGGGTAACTCGTGACGCGATCGAGCTGCTGCGCGATGTCGTGGAAAACGGCGGAGCCGGTCGCGGTCCACACCATCAGGATTCCGAGCATGAAGCCGAAGTCGCCGAGACGATTAGTAATGAATGCTTTCTTCGCCGCCTCCGCCGCGGGCTGGCGCTCGAACCAATGGCCGATCAGGAGATAAGAGCTGACGCCGACCAGTTCCCAAAAGATGAACATCATCACGAAATTGTCCGCGAGGACGATGCCGAGCATCGAGAACATGAAGAATGAAAGAGAAGCGAAGTAGCGCGATTTGCCGGCGTCGTCGCGCATGTAACCTAACGAGTAGATGTGGATGAGCGTGCCGATGCCGGTGACAAGGACGAGCATGGTTTTGCTCAGATGATCGAGCACCAGACCGAGCGGGATATTGAGAATCGGCGGGACGTTGATCCAGGTCAGCGACGTCGCCTGGATATCCGGCCTAACGAAGACAAAACAACTGCAAACGAAACTTCCGAGAACGGCGGCGACGGAAAGGAAGCTGCTCAGTTCGCGGGAAGAGCGCGTGACGAGAATGATGGCGACCGCGGCGAAGAGCGGTAATAGCAAAATATACCAGGGAAACATGCTCATCGGGGCGACTTAGAACTTCAGCGAACTGACGTCTTCCACGTGTGTGGTCTGTCGCGCGCGATACAGCGCGACGATAATGGCGAGGCCGACAGCCACTTCCGCTGCGGCCACGGTGATGATAAAAAAGACGAAGACCTGCGCGTTGAAGTTCGGAATACCGGCCGCGCTTAAGCGGAAGCGCGAGAAAGCGACGAGCGAGAGATTAGCCGCATTCAGCATCAGCTCGAGCGACATGAAAATGATGATGATATTGCGGCGGAGCAGGACCCCGGCAAAGCCGATGGTGAAGAGCAGGCCACTAACCATGAGATATTGGCCGAGTGTCGCCATGGCCTAACGAAGCTCCCTTTTGCTGAGAACAATGACGCCGATGGTCGCGACCAAAACGAGGACGCCGATGACTTGGAAGGGCAGGGTGTAATTCGTGAAGAGCAACAGACCGACCTGGTGCACATCATCCAGCGGTGATGCGCCGAGCGGCGGGAACGGCTGATCGCGGGCGTCGAGTTGGCCGATGACCAGATAGATTTGCACGAAGAGCGCGAGCGCGACGGTGATGCCACCGATCACCGCGATGACATTAAGCTTCCGCCGTTCTTCGAGCCGCAAATCGAGCAGCATGATGATGAAAAGGAAAAGCACCATGACCGCGCCGGCATAGACGAGCACTTGAATGATGCCGATGAAAAACGCGTTGAGCGACATGAAGAGCGCGGACAAACCCATGAAGCAAATGACTAAACTGAGCGCGCTGGCGATCGGGTTGCGATTGATCACAACGGCGGCGCCGAAGATCAACATGATCGCAGCGAAGACCCAGAAGAGGAATGATGGCATGGGATGAGGGATCGATTATTTGCGGTCGTTCCATTTTAAAACGACACCGTGCATGACGCCGCCGATTTCCAGCAGCTTCTCTTTGTTGTGCACCATATCCGCCCGGGTGAAACCGGTGATGGCGTAATCCTTTCGCAAATAAATCGCCTGCTCGGGACAGACCTCCTCGCACAATCCGCAATAGATGCAGCGGATCATGTCGATATCGAACTCGAGCGGAAATTTTTCGACTTTGGCGAAGCGGTCGTCCGTCGGGATTTCGCCCGGGATGATGCGGATGGCGCGCGGCGGGCAGATGAATTCGCAGAGCTGGCAGGCGACGCAACGGATGCGATCGGTTTCATCGCGCACTAACGCCGGCGCGCCGCGATAATGATCCGGCAGGTGACTGTCCCATTTTTCTTCGGGGTATTGCATCGTCACTTTGGTGCGGCCGAGCAGCATATTCCTGAAATGCTTGAAGGTAATCGCCATGCCGCTGACGATCGCCGGCAGGTAGGCGCGCTCGCGCCAGTTGAGCTTGGGTCGTGAAACGATGATCGCCATATCAAACGGGAGGGAAGTAGGCCAGGATGAGGGCGGTGAGGAAAATGTTTACGAGCGCGATCTCGAAAAAGAACACCCAACCGAGCCGCATCAATTGATCATATCGAAAACGCGGCAAGGTCCAGCGCACCCAGATGAAAACAAAAAGCAGGACCGCGATTTTGACGAAGAAAACAAAGATGTTGAGCAGCCCCCAGAACCAACCGTGCGTGCCGTCGGGGATTCCGGGAAAATGCCAGCCGCCCAAAAACAGCGTCACGATGATGGCGGATCCGGTGATCATGGCGGCGTATTCACCGAGGAAAAAGAGACCGAACTTCATCGAGCCATACTCGGTGTGATAGCCGCCAACTAGTTCCGTCTCCGCCTCGGGCAAATCGAACGGCAGCCGGTTGGTCTCGGCAAAAATCGCGATGGTGAAGACGACGAATGAAATCAGCATGGGAATGGCGAGAAGCCACTTCGGCAGACTCGTCCAGTCGCCGACGAACGGCGCGATCATCCAGCCGTGGGCGATTTGATAGCGGACAATCTCGGTCAGACGCAGTTGCCCGACGAGCAGGAAAATGGGGATGACGGCCAGACCTAACGAAAGCTCGTAGGAAATCATTTGCGAGCTGGAGCGCACGCCGCCGAGAAATGGATATTTCGAATTGGACGACCAGCCGGCGATGACGATGCCATACACGCCTAACGAGGCGATGGCGAAGACGAACAAGACGCCGACGTTGATGTCGGCTATCACCATCGGAATACCGAAAAGTGTGCTGCCGAATGGAACGACCGCGAGCGTCGTAATCGCCGGGATCATGGCGAGGCAGGGCGCGAGCCAGTAGTAGAACGTGTTGACGTGTGCGGGTGTGAAATCCTCTTTCAGCAGGAATTTCATGGCGTCTGCAATCGGCTGGAAAAGGCCGGCGGGGCCAACGCGATTCGGACCCAGGCGGTCCTGGATCGCCGCGCTAATTCGGCGTTCGGCATAGACCGCGTAGTTCATGATGCCGAGGACGACCGCGAGCAAAGCCGCGATCTTTACGAACGAAATCGTGATGAAGAAGTAATCCATCGCTCAGCGCCCGGCTTTCTCCGATTCGAGTGTTTGTGCTTCTATTTTTACTCCCGTGGATTCGGGCGGCGAGATTGGTTCGACATGCAAAACCTGCACGCCGAGATCGCTGATTTTGCTCAGGCTCAATCCCGCTAACTGCGGAACGGCTGCGCTCATTTGCCGGAAAACTTCTTCGATGGTGTAAATGCCGTTGCGGCCAGAATAGGATTGGATCAGGTCGCGCAAAATTTCCCAGTCGTCGCGCGCCTGGCCGGGTCCGCGCACGGCGCGATTGAGCCGTTGCAAACGCCCTTTGCCGTTAATCATCGAGCCGCGCTTCTCGGCAAATCCGAAAGAAGGCAGCACCGCAGTGGCTGCCGCAATTGCTTCGTTGGCCAAAATATTCATCACCGTAAACGCGGGCAGCGTTTTGATCTGATCAACCGTCAATCCCAGATCGATTGCGTTTTCGCCGAGCGCGACCAGGCCTTTGATGCGGCCAGTGAGAATGCCGTCCCTGATCTCGCGCAAACGCGCGCCGGGTTCTCTCGTTAGGCCAAGAAGCAGCGCGCCGCTGGTGTTTGGGTTGAGATCGCGGCTGAGGAGAATGTCGTCGCCGGGGCCGGTGCGGGGAACGACCTCGATCAACTCGACGCCGAGAAGCCTGGCAAATTCGGCGGTGAGCCACATCTCTTCGTTCGTCATGCGCGCCGACGCGAGGATGGCGATTTCCGAACCGGAAAAATGTTTCAACTGCGCGGTGGCGCCCAGGATGGCGGTGTTCCAATCGGCTGCGATCAGTTTGTCACCCGAAAAAACCTGTGGCTGAAGCAGACGATTCTCCGATTGCAGGAAACCGAAATTGAGGCGGCCATAATCGCACATCCAGGAGGAATTAACGGCATCGTTTTCGCGCGGAGTCTGCCGGTAGATGACATCTTCGCGCGTGCCGATGATCGTATTGCAGCCTGTCGCGCAGCTCGTGCAAAAGCTCTTTGTTTCCCTCAGAAACCAGACCCGCATCTGGAAGCGGAAGTCGGTGGAAGTGAGTGCGCCGACCGGACAAATATCGACGGTGTTGAGCGAATAATTATTTTCCAGGCGCTTACCGGAATGCGCGGTCAGAACGGTGTGGCTGCCGCGATCGACGAAGCCGAGCACGTCGTCGTGCGCGATCTCCTGGCAAAAACGAATGCAGCGCGAGCAGAGAATGCAGCGTTCGTCATCGAGCGTGACGCGCGGGCCGAGCTCGACGTTCTTCGGCTTCTTCACTTTGTTTTCGAGAAAGCGCGACTCGGCCGCGCCGTACTCGACGCTGAATTCCTGCAGCCGGCATTCGCCCGCTTGATCACAGATGGGGCAATCGAGCGGATGATTGATGAGGAGAAATTCCATCACACCGCGGCGGCATTCCTGCGCCAGGGGCGAATCGGTGCGAATGCCCATGCCTTCGCTCACATCCTGCGCGCAGGAAATTTGCGGACGCGGCATCCAATAGACTCGCGGCATGCCGTCGTCGCCCAGTTCGGGTTTGCGGTCCGGCCCCATCTTCGGCATGCCCATTTCGATCAAACACATGCGGCAGTTGCCCGGCGATGAGAGCTTCTTGTGATAGCAATAGCGCGGCACGTAGCTGCCGACCTGCTCGCAGGCTTCGATCACGCGCGTGCCTTTCGGGAACTGATGCCAGACGCCGTTGATCTGGACGTTGAGCAACTGCGGTGCGGACTCGTTAGGCATATTCAAATCATGCCCGACGTTCCGGCCGTTTCCCATCCGGGATCGTGCGCCAGTGGCGTCACGGAGATGGTCCGTTCCGCGATGAGATTTTCCGACGTAAGTTCGGGCGGGAGCGGAGGCGGCGCCGGCTTCTGGCTGCGTTGGGTGAATTCGGAGCGAAATTTTTCAACGAAACTCTGAGTCGGCCAAGCGCACGCTTCGCCGAAGGCGCAGATGGTACGGCCGGCAATATTATCGGCCACCGTTTTCAAGGTGTCGGGATCCTGGACGACACCGCCGCCGAGCAACATGCGGTCGGTTATTTTCTTCATCCACAGCGAACCCTCGCGGCAAGGCGTGCACTGGCCGCAACTTTCGTGCGCGTAAAATTCGTTGATGTTGTTGAGCGTCCAAACCATGTCGCGTGTCTCATCGAGCACGATCACTCCGCCGGATCCAGCCATTGAGCCCGCCGCGGCCAGCGAATCGAAATCCATCGGAATTTCGAAAAGTGAAATGTCCTGTTCCGCCATCGAGCCATCGGCCTGTTTGACCTTGAGTTTGAAGCGCTCATCCGCGCGCAAAACTTTGGCGGAACTGCCACCCGGAATGACCGCTTTCACCATTCGGCCATAACGCGGGCCGCCGGCCATATCGTAAATTATCTGGCCCATCGTGACGGAGCCGACTTCGATTTCAAAGTAACCTGGCCGCTGCACGTCGCCGCTCACGCAGACGACGCGCGTCCCGGTGTTGTTAGGCCGGCCGAGCTGCGCATACGCCCCGCCGCCGAGCGCGACGATGTGTTTTACGTGGCACAGCGTTTCGACGTTGTTCACAATGGTCGGGCACATATAGAGGCCGAGCACAGCGGGAAAGTAAGGCGGTTTGATCCGCGGATAGGCGCGCTTGCCTTCGAGCGATTCGATCAGGCCCGTTTCTTCGCCGCAGATGTAAGCGCCGGCTCCCCGATGCACGTAAACCTCCACGTCGAAACCGGTGCCGAGCATGTTGTGCCCCAGAAAATTATGGGCGCGCGCTTCTTCGATGGCGCGTTCGAGAATCTTCGCACCCTCGGGAAACTCTCCTCTAATATAGATGTAGGCGGTCTTCGCATTCAGCGCGAAACAGGAGATAAGAATGCCCTCCAGCAACTGATGCGGATCCTCGTGAATGATGTAACGATCTTTGAACGTGCCCGGCTCGGATTCGTCTGCGTTGCAGATGAGATAGACCGGCTTTTTTTCGTCCGGCTTGATGAAACTCCACTTCAGGCCACAGGGAAATCCAGCTCCGCCACGTCCGCGCAGGCCCGAGGTCTTTACTGCGTTAACGATCTCGGTCCGCGACATCGTCACCGCTTTCTTCAAGTCTTCGTAACCGCCGTGACGCAGATAACAATCGATGTCGGTGGTGTAATCCGCGCGTCCGATGTTTTCGAAAATTAGCCGACACTCAAGAGGGTGAGGGGAGTGACGCGTGGCGCGTGACGGGGGACGAGTGAAGAGATCCAGGGCGCGCTCTGGTCCTACGTTCTCATGCAACTCGTCACCGACCATGCAAACCGGCGCCGTGCCGCAACTGGCGAGGCATTCAACAAATTCGACGCTGTAATTCTTATCCTCGCGCATTGCCTCCCGAAGTTTTTCCATGACCTGATAACTGCCGGCCATGGCGCAACTCAAGGTACGGCAAACGCGAACATGTTTTTTGCCGGCCGGCGCCTGCCGATACATCGGGTAGAAGGTAACCAGCTCGAGAATATTGATCGGCTGCAGCTCCAGCTTCGCCGCGATCCAGCGCACACCGTCGTCGCTGATGAAGCCGAATTCTTCCTGCCACAAATGCAGCAGCGGCATGGCGGCGCTCCGCTTGTGATCCGGCGGATAGCGCCCGATCGCTTCGTCGATCTTGCGCTCCAGCTCAGTGGAAAGAGGCGTGTTCGTCAGGTCCACAACGACGACGCGCTATCTGGACAACGTGCTCGATTTAGTCTGCACCTTGTCGTCTTTGAAAATGATCGTCACCGTTTCGGCGCCCTGCTGATAAATGTAATTCGTTTTTTTGAGGCTAAGGGCGTCCTTTGCATCGATGGTGGTGGGCGGACCGAGAATGGATTCGACCTGTTTCTTCGACATTCCCTCCGAGACCTCGTCCACATTCGCTTGCCTTAGCCGCGGCGGACTACAGGAGGAGGAAGCAAAAGCGAGTAGCGTCATCAGCGATAACAGACCAACGAGGCGGGCGTGTTTTTTGTCAGGGCCGTGCCGCATGTCCGTTATGGTTCTCGCCCGAGGTTGGATTCTTTCTCCTCCACCTCGTCATTCTTGAACGTGATCAGGGCGAATTTTTTACCTTCTTCGTAGCGGTACGTCGTTTTCTTAAAAATGATCATCTCTTTGGTTTCCACCGTGGTCGGCGGGCCAAGAATTTTTTCCACCTGCGCCTTACTCATACCTTTGCTGATCTGATCATAATTTGCCGGCGTCAGAAGCGAGCCGGAGAGCAGTGCGCGATTGCAGCCGGCGCTAAAAAGCAGCAGCAAGCAAAGAGTGAGGCCGTAGGATGGAGAGAGGTTTTTCATAAACGATTTTTCATCTGTCGCATTCGCCCATGACGAAGTCCAGACTGCCGAGCACCGCGACAACATCACTGAGCGAACAACCCGGCAACAGCTCTGGCAAAATACTGAGGTTCACAAACGACGGCGCGCGAATCTTCAACCGATGCGGGACGCCGCCGCCCTTGCTGTTAATGTAAAAGCCGAGCTCGCCCTTTGGGTTCTCGGCTGCGAAGTAAATTTCGCCCGGCGGTGCGTCCAGCCCTTCGGTGACGACGATGAAATGATGGATCAGCTCTTCCATTTTCGTCATTACCTGCGCCTTCGGTGGCGGCATGTTTTTCCAATCGACCACATTGATCGGACCGCCCGGCAATTTCGCGATGACCTGACGCAGGATGCGCGCGCTTTGGCGCATCTCTTCGATGCGCACCAGATAACGATCGTAGCAGTCGCCCGCCGTGCCGATGGCGACGTCGAAATCGTATTGGTCGTAATCCAGGTAAGGATGCTTCCGGCGCAAATCGTGGTCGACGCCGCTGCCGCGCAGGTTCGGTCCGGACAATGCATAGGCGATGGCGCGATCGCGCGGGATCACACCAACATCGCGAGTGCGATCGACAAAGATGCGATTGCGCGTCAGTAATTTGTCGATCTCATTGAGCTGCGGGATGAAATCATCGAGGAATTTTTCGAGCTGTGGGATGAATGCCGCCGGCAAGTCGCGAATCTGACCGCCAACCCGGGTGTAGGAAGTGGTGAAGCGCGCGCCCGTCAGCAGCTCGAAGAGATTATAGAGTTTTTCGCGCTCGGTGAACGTGTAGAGAAAAACCGTCATCGCACCGAGGTCGAGCGCCATCGCACCCAGGCCTAACAAGTGGGCGGAGATGCGCGATGTCTCGCAACAAATCGTGCGGATCGCCAGGCCGCGCGGCGGCAGCTCCCAACCCATCAATTTTTCGACCGCGAGCGCGTAGGCCACATTATTCGAAAGCGGCGCCAGATAATCGAGCCGGTCCGTGTAAGGCACGAACTGATTGTATTGCATGTTCTCCGCGATCTTCTCATCTCCCCGATGCAAATAGCCGACATCGGGGGTGGCTTTGGTGATCGTCTCACCATCGAGCTCGAGCACCAACCGGAGCACGCCGTGCGTCGCGGGGTGCGAGGGTCCCATGTTGAGGACCATTTTCTCGCCGATGTCTCCGAGGTTTTCCCGCGCGTGCGCCTCGTCCAGAGCGACGCGCGCCGCGGGGTCAGGGGATTCGATTTCGCGGGTCGTGAAAGCCATGGAGCAACCTCGCGACTATGCTCGCCAGAGGCTAGGGACGCGCAAGTGCAATCTCGCAATCTGAAGTCACAACAGGGTTCCGGACTTACAAAACAAAACCCCTCGGCGGCGGAACGAATTTTCCGCCGCGCTTTTACCAGCAGGTCGCGTGGTAGCGACCCGACTATGCTACCGCAGTTGCGCCCAGAAGGGCTGCGCGCCGGGAAGGAGCTGCTTCGCTGGGGCGCTATTCTTGAACCCGATCAACTCGACCCGTCCCTTCGACATGTCCGTCGGCAGGACAGAATCAGGACTCAGCCGCCAATTCATGGCCGCGGCGCGCGCCAGTTCATCGAGCGCGGGATGTCCGCTGCTCCGCAACACTGAAGTGTCGGTGACCCGACCACTGCTGTCGAATGTCAGCGACATTACGACCGAACCCTGCAGCCCTTGAAAATAGACGCCCATAGGTAAGCTAGGGCTGCTCTTTTCAAGCCATCTGGCATTCGCCGTTGCTAACGGCAATGCGACCAACATCGCAATTATCGCTCCGCAGAGAGCGATGGTTTTTCGCGTGTGTGTATGCATAAGCAAATTATTTGGATTTTCGCGGCAGAATGCAAGTTTATTCCAACCAGATGCATAGAAAAATTGCCTTAATGTTTGCCGGCCAGGGCGCACAGAGTGTCGGAATGGGGCGAGATCTGGCCGCGCATTATCCAATGGCGGCGGATTTGTTTCGTCAGGCAGATGAAATTCTCGGACGTTCGTTAGGCAACATCGCCTGGAATGGGCCGATCGAGGAGTTAACGAAAACATCCAACTGCCAGCCTGCCTTATACGTCCATGGGCTGGCTTGCCTGGCGGCGTTGCGGACGCTGGCAGATTTTGAGATCGAAGCGGCGGCCGGTCTCTCGTTAGGCGAATGGACCGCGCATGCTGCCGGCGGCACGTTTAATTTCGCCACCGGCCTAAGACTCGTAGAAAAACGGGGCGGCTTAATGGATGCCGCGTGTGCGGCCACGGCGGGCGCGATGGCCGCGATGATTGGCGCGGATGAGAATGCCGTGCGCGCACTCGCGGCCGACACCGATGTCGATGTGGCCAACATCAATGCCCCGGGACAAATTGTTGTTTCCGGTGAAAGCGCCAAGGTCGAGATGGCCGTCAGCCTTGCCAAAGACCACGGCGTTCGCCGCGCCACGTTGCTCAATGTTGCGGGCGCCTATCATTCACGTTTAATGAATAGCGCTTATGAACAACTCGAGCAGCCATTGCTCGAAGCGGAACTGCGTCTGCCTCGTTTCGCCATTATCAGCAATGTGACCGGCGAAGCAGTGAACACGCTGCCGGATATTCGCCAGACGCTGCGAGATCAGGTGACAGGCACAGTGCGATGGAGCGATTGCATGGAAAGTTTGTTGTCGCGGGGCTGCGATTTTTTCATCGAGCTCGGGCCTGGTGAAATCCTCGCCGGTTTGCTGCAACGCACGCGCAAAGGCGTTGATGTAATTTCAGTTAGCGACGCGGAATCGGTGCGCAAGTGCGCGGAGCGGATTTGCGCTCTGTAGATGCGGTCTTGATGTCCAACACTTTTTTCGCGCTGATTCTCTTTGGTCCTTTTGTATTCATCGTAAAAAGCGTTGCGCTTTATTCGTCGCTGTAGTAGCTTCTTCAAAGTCAACGTCTCTACAATTACTGATAGATAACGAGCCGATTTCTATGAAAAAAAATTCCACTTTTCAATCTGCCTTCTTCACTCCACGCATCTTAATCGCCTTTCTTCTTTGCATCGTGGGAATCACCGTCGGAATACTGGCCTTTGGCTTGTCCTCCGGTGCGTCCGCTCAGGCGCAAAATCAGGGAGCGAGTGGCGTGCAGGTAGTGGCCTCGTATCATAATGACATTTCACCGCCACTCCGTAGTATGGCGCCGTGGAACCCCGCCGACGCAAAGCCAGAGCGCGAGGCTAATGAAAACCCGAAGGTACCTTATCGCCACCAAGACAGCACGGACCCGGTCATCCAAGGCAGTCACGTTTTCACTCTGGGCCAGCTGGTGCCCACCATCTCCGGCACGATCCGCAACTTTAACGGCATTCCTTTCCCCGGCGTCGGATGCAATTGCGCGCCGCCCGATACAAACGGAGCGGTCGGGACAACGCAATACGTTCAGATTGTCAATAAGGGCTACCAGGTATTCGATAAAAGCACGGGAAATTCAGTGCTGGGACCGAATAGTATCTCATCTATTTGGAGTGGATTCGTGGGTGTCTGTGCGACTGGTGGCGCCGGCGATCCGGTGGTCCTCTATGATCATCTGGCCAACCGTTGGGTGATCACACAGTTTGCCAGCGCGACGGGCGGTGCTCCGATCACTGACGAGTGTGTTGCGGTCTCCACCACGGCCGACGCTACGGGCACCTACAACCGCTATGGGTTTCACCTCGGCACCAACTTTTTTGACTATCCTCACCTGAGCGTCTGGCCCGACGGCTACTATATGAGTATGAATGTGTTCAACTCGACCGGCACTTCTTACCTCGGCCCTCAGGCTTTCGCTTTTGATCGCGCGAAGATGCTTGCCGGCCAGTCCGCCACCTTCATCAGCCCGGTCGGACCTCTCGGCGGCTCAGTTGACCCATTTCTGCCCGCGGACCTGGATGGTCCTACCTTGCCGCCAGCCGGCGCTCCGAATACGTTTGTGGGGTTCCCGGGCCAGTCATCGAATCCGAATTACACGACCTACCATTTTCATGCGGACTTCACCACGCCGGCGAATTCCACCTTTACCACGTTCGCCAATCCACCAGCCGCGGGCTACACGGCTCTTTGTCCCTCGACCCGTGCTTGTGTGCCGCAGGCGGGAGTTGCCTCGTCGAGTAATCTGGACGGCATCGGTGATCGCTTGATGTTCCGGCTGGCCTACCGAAATTTTGGCACCCACGAATCGGTGGTCGGGAATTATACTGTTAGCGCGAACGGTGTGGCGGGCGTGCGCTGGTTCGAGCTGCGCAATGTGACGGCCGGACCGGTCACGGTGTATCAACAGAGCACCTATCAACCTGACACCACGTGGCGTTGGATGGGCAGCGCGGCGATGGACGGGCAGGGGAATCTCGCCATTGGCTTTAGCGCTTCCAGCTCTACGATCAATCCGCAGCTCCGTTATGCGGGGCGGCTCGTGACCGACCCATTAAACACTCTGAGTCAGGGTGAAGCTCACCTGTTCGATGGCACGGGCAGCCAAAGCGGGACCGGCAATCGTTGGGGCGACTATAGCGCCCTGGTAGTTGATCCCGTGGACGACAGCACCTTCTGGTACACTAGCGAATACTACGCCACCACTGGTACGTTCAACTGGCGTACGCGCATCGGCAGTTTCAAAATAGCATCGGGCAGTCCTACGCCTACTCCTACACCTACGGCGACCCCTACACCTACGGCAACCCCGACGGCAACCCCTACACCTACGGCAACCCCT
>JBDUCP010000029.1:0-12138 GCA_040003405.1 Verrucomicrobiota bacterium | reverse complement strand
CGAATTTCAATGTCGCGGTGCGCGAATGGAACGAGCAGATCATTTTCCTGCGCAAGATCATCCCCGGCGGAGCGGACAAGAGCTACGGCATTCACGTGGCGCGATTGGCGGGTGTGCCGAAGGAAATTCTCGACCGCGCCAAAGACATCCTTTCTCATTTGGAAAAGCCGAACGGAACAACGGACGTGGCAAAGCCGAAAAGCCGCCGGAGTAAAAGAGCGGTTGCGGCACCCGAGAAACCGCAGATGGATTTGCTTTAGAACATGCCGGTTAAGACAGAAAAAGAATTGAACGAGACGCAGCGCGGGCATTGGCTGAAAGCCGTCGCCGCGATCGAACTGCGCAACTTCGGCTATGCCATTTCGCTGCTGCAGGGCATCCTGAAACAGGAGCCGGAATTTCTCACCGGCCGCCAGTTATTGCGCCGCGCGGAGGTGACGAAGCTGAAAGCGGAGAAGAAAAGTTTCTTCAATGTCTCAACAGCCTCGATTTCCATCATGAAGGCGCAGCGCGAGTTAAAAAAAGATCCAAAGCGCGCGGCTGAGCTAATCGAGAAAGTGCTGGAGGATGAACCTTACAGTCGCCAGGCCAATCTGGTTTTGAAGCAGGCCGCGGTGGCGGCGGGTTGGCCGGAAACTGGCATCTTTGCGCTCGAAACTTTGCTCGAGGAGAAACCACGCGACACCAAAATTTTGCACGAGATCGGCAAGCTCTACCATGACCTGGCCGATGCTGATAAAGAGGTCGAGATTTACAACCGCATCACCGAGATCGACCCGATCGACGCGGACGCGACACGCCTGGGCAAAGACGCTTCCGCCCGTGCGTCGATGAAGACCGGTGGCTGGACGCAGGCGCAGAGCTATCGCGATCTAATCAAGGATAAGGACGCGGCTGTTTCTCTGGAGCAGCAAAGCCGCATGGCGTTGACGGGTGATTCTCTCGATCAGCAGATCGAAGAGACTTACGCCCGTCACCAGGCGGAGCCGCAGAGCGTCGATTTCGCGCGGCGGCTGGGGACGCTGCACGAACAGAAGGAAGAGCTGGAGAATGCCATCGCCTGGTTTCACTACGCCGCCGACCTAACGAGTGGTGCGGATGCGGGGTTGACTCGGAAGGTCTCCGATTTGCAAATGAAGCGGACGGACCAGGAACTGGCCGCGCACGAGGAATTCCTGGCTAGCCACAGCCCGGATGAGACCGATTACGCCAGTAGAGCGGAAGCGGCACTCGCGGCGAGAAAAAATCGGGCTGAACTGTTGGTTGATGAAGCGCGCAAACGTTCCGAGCGCAATCCGACAGACCTGCAACTACATTTTGAGCTGGGCGAACACCTTGTCCACGCCGGCCGCTTTCGCGAAGCATTGCCTGAGTTGCAGCGCGCCCGGCAGAATCCAAATGCGCGTTTGAAGTCGATGAATCTGCTCGGTCGTTGCTACCGCGAACTCGGCATGCTCGACCTGGCGGCGAAACAATTGGAGGAAGCGGCCCGGGAAATTAGTTCCATGGACGCGATGAAGAAGGACATCGTTTACAACCTTGGATTGGTTTACGAAGAGATGGGTGAGGCGGAGAAGTCGCTCGCGGAGATGAAAAAGATTTATGAAGCCGACTATGGCTTCCGCGATGTCGCGACCAGGGTGGAAAGCTCCTATACGAGCAAACCTTCGGACGCATGATCGAGCACCGCGGCGTCCTCATTCATTTGGACCCGAAGAGTGATCGAGTGGCTGATGCCGAGTTTACCTTTGAAGGATGGGTGGCGGCCTATGAGCCGGTGCGGGCGTTATGGCTTCTCGGATTGGAACGCACGCCTTTGTCCCTCTGTGATCGGCCGGACGTGAGACGCGTTTTCCCCGGGCGCAGGGCCTGGGGTTTTGCAGCCAAAGTTAAGGTAAGCGGCGACGCTCTGCGCTTTGGTGTCGAACTAGGCGATGAGATCTTTGAAGTAGAACATCCGTTGCCGCACGCGCTCCCGGCGCGATCGTGGCGGGAGAGAATGATGAGCCAGCTTATTCTGGCATGGTTGAGGTTGCGCGAGCGCCTTGCTTCCAATCCATCGCGACGTTGGCGCTTTGTCCTCCGCCGCCATCTCGTTCTCCGTGAGCAGCGATCGAATGTTTTTCAGCGCAGACACACTGACGCCCTCCTGTCGGATTTTGCGGCTGTGCTGCCGGAGGCAGTTTTTGTCCAGATTGGCGCCAACGACGGATATACGGGAGATCCCATTTATCCGCTGCTGACCCGACCGGGTTCGCGCTGGCGCGGAGTTCTGGTCGAACCCGTAGCTGACCTCTTTGCCCAACTTTCCCAGCGTTACGCGCACTTGCCCGCTCTTCACCTGGAACAGGCGGCCATCGGTGAAAGCGACGGAAACATTGTTATCCATCACCTTGGAAGGAGGGAAGGGGACAACCTGTGGCTGCAACAATTGGCATCGCTCGATCCAGAGCTACTCCGCGAAAACGCACGACGGTTGGGCTTGGACGAAGTTGTTACTATTTCCGAGACAGTGCCATGTCTCACGGTTGCTTCTTTGTTACGACGGCACGGCCTGACTAAGCTCGACCTCATAGCGATCGATACGGAAGGAATGGATTGGAACATTCTGCGGCAATTTGATTTGGAGAAGTTGCGTCCCAAACTCATTCTTTATGAGCATCAACACCTATCTGTGGAGGAGCGAGAGCAATTGCAAGCGCTCCTCGCGCGCCATAACTATGGCTGGGTCGAAACACCAGAAGGCGATACCCTATCTTGGAAACAAGTTTGAAATTACAGTCACAGGCGCGTGAAGGTCGTGCGCGCTTGATCTCCTACCTGGGGATCATGGCGCTGGTAGCTTTCAAACTCTGGCTCGTGCATGAGGAAGATATTGTCGGCAGCGCCACTCAATTCGACGCCCTCTGGTATGTGCGTTCCGCCAGCCATTGGTATTGGGGGACGCCTTACGACTGGGTCGCCTTTATTCGTCCATGCGCTTATCCGTTGTGGATTGCCTCAGTGCATTGGCTCCATCTTCCGCTACGACTGGCCATAGAGCTTTTTCAACTAGGAGGCGCACTTCTTGTAACCTTCGCTTTGCGCAGACTGGGAGTAAGACGTGAGATTTGCGTTGCCGGTCTTGCCGCGATTTGCCTGCATCCCGCCGGGTATCAACTGAATGACTACAGTATGTCGGATACCTTTTACGCGGCGGGTTTGTGGTATGTGTTAGGTGGTTTGATCCTCACGATGGCGTTACCGCGTTGGTGGATAGCTGCTTGTACCGGGGTAGCTATTGCTGTTTTGTGGATGACGCGCGAAGAGGGCGTGCTTCTGATCGCCATTGTGGCCCTTTGGGCCTTCTTTTGCCTTAGGCGCGGCATAAGCGTGAGGCTTGTCGTCACTACCTGTCTGGTCGCGACCTTAATGGTGGTAAGCTTCTATACAGTTAACTACTCGGTGTTTCGTTCCTTTGCGCGGTCAGAGATGACATCACGGACCTTTTCGACGCTCTTCCATAGCCTGCTTAGGATAAGGACGCTGGAGCCCAAGCGTTATGCACCTATCACTGCTAAGGCGCTGGCTGCCGCCTTTCAGGTGAGTCCGACCTTCGCTCGATTGCGGCCGCAATTGGAAGGGGGAATGGGCCAAGGCTGGCAAACCGAGACTTTTCATCGGGTCGGCGTTCGAGATGAAATCGGGGCCGGCTGGATTGTCTGGGCCACACGGCAGGCGGCTAGCATCAACGGATATTTTGCGAGCGTGGACAAGGCGCATCATTTTTTTCGGAAGGCGGCGCAGGAGATCAACCGCGCCTGCGACGACGGCCGTTTGCCTACGCGCTTTGTGGTGGACGGCTTCCTCGATCCACTAGCGCAAGTTGGAGGAATAGGTGCGCTGCCCCACTCAGCGCGTCGCGTTGCGGCCCGTTTCTTCGGCAGATGGTCGATTCGCGCCATTGCAGACGACAACATTCTGACCGCCGCCGAAGCGTCGCTTTATAACGAGATGACCCTTCGACGTTCCGCCGGAGTGGGATCCCGGAAAGGGGCTGCGTTTGTGGTCGAACGTTTTATAGGCCGCCGCTATTTTATTGTGAGTATAGCCTGCCACCTCCTGGCAGTTGGTGCCGTAATTTTGCTTCTATGGAAAAGGCGGCAACTGCCAGTCAGGAAGGGTTATGGGGACGCCATTGTCTTGCTAGATCTCGCCGTGTTTTTGCGCGCCGGTCTTTTTAGCTGGCTGGATGCAACGGCCTTCGATGGAACGGAGGATCGCTTCCTTTTTCCTGTGCTTCCGCTGTGGATAATGGTGCTGCTCCTGATTGCAGGGTGGTCTTGGAGTAAGGTGAAAGTTACTTAACTTCCGCCAGCAGGCTTTGCCATTGTTGGCAGAGTTCGTTATAGGAACCGCCAGTAAGATACTTAAGCTCCGGGAAATGGGAATCGATGTAAGGTTGCTGAAAAGGCTTCGGACCATGGAAGTGAATGATCCGAGCTTCGGCACTATCGCCCCAGTAAGGCTTCCAATTAAGTTCCGGTTGCAACTTCTCCCATCGGAAGGTTTGATCGCCCGATGAAAAGAATTCTCGATAGGCGCCCTGGTCCCAAGCCATCGCGGGCAGGCGAGCAATGTTCTGCCTAACGAAATCACGAAAAGCAGCGTCCACGGTTCGCAGCATAGGCAGATTCATCCACATGACTCCGGTATTCATGTTAAAGTAGTCGTCGCGGTTAGATTCCGGGCCAACCGCGAAGTAGGTGCAATTGATAGCGGACAGCTCCGGGGTTACTTCGCCGCGAAAAAAAACATCGCAGTCCGTGTAGAGAACGCGTTCGCCCAAGCCAAGACGGAGTCCTAGTTGCGCTAGTTCGATCCTCAGCAAGATCCCGCGTGCGGTGGAATGGATGCTAGCTTCGTTTTTCCCACCGCGCAGGCTGGCGATTTCCCGATCCAGGAAGGTGCGGCATGGAATGATGGGAACGCCGCGGTCACGTAACCAGTGTGTGAGCTGATTCTCGCCTCCGTCGTAAAGAAAGTGAGGTTGGAGCGAGGTGTGGCGCGAGGCGGTGTAAACGGCAACCTTGATCATGTCGCCATAAAGATCGAAGCCGGGACAACCTTCGGCTAAGGCAAAGAACCAGTTAATGGGAGAAGGCGCAGGCTGCATTAGGCTGAGAATGCTACTCCCGTCGGATCAACATAAAGGCGTAGTTGCACTTCGAGCGATTCGTTAGCTTGAGGCAGCTTTAGGCAGGGCAGAATCACTTGCGGATCAATCCCGGTGACTTGCAACCGCAAGAAGGTTGGATGAGGCAGGCGCTCAGCGTCGCCGGTTACGGTAATGCGGTCGAAGTCGGGAACAGTAGTCGCGGAGTAAAGCAGGCGACCTCCGCTACTGACGGTGATAGTCGCAAGATCAATTATGGTAAGTGCGCTAACAAAGTCGATTCGCAGCGGCGCAGCTCCGGCGCCGATAGGCAGATGTATGGTAACATCTTTCCAAACGTTGTGTCCCACGCGCGTGCTGAGGGAATCCTCGGCTCTATGTTGCCCGTCGCTCGAATAAAAAATTTGCACGATGGTCTGACGCGCGAACGGGGACTGGCGAATAGTTCCATCCCGCCATTCTCGGGCGATGCGTTCCTGCATCTCGTGGGCGCGCGCGGAATAGTAGTCGGCCAAGATGAGGGCGCGCTCGTTAGGTGCTCTGAATAGGTCTTCCAGGAAGCCGGGCAATGTCGAAACCGGCGGCTTTTGCCATACTCCCAGACCTGGACTATCCAGAAACGTCCATGCTCGACCTTTGCTGCGCAGTTCTTCCCAGACCTTCCAAACGCCGAAGCCTGGCAGCCGCACGCCGACGTCATGCAAAAGCAAAATCCCGCCGGGACGCAGTTTCGGCAACCACGCCGCCAAGTCATGGTGAACGGCATCTTCGGTATGCAAGCCGTCGAGATGCAGCAGGTCGATGCTTTCGTCTGCAAAATCTTTTAAAGCGGCAAAGAAGTCGCAACGTCGCAGATCAGAAAACGACTGATAGTTAACATTGTGATGGGAGACTTCGGCAAAGGTCGTTTCATCGTAACCGCCGGCGTGTTCATCGCCGATCCAGGTATCGATGCCAGTGCAATGGGTGCCCGTTCCGTTCTCCGCAACCGATTGGCAGAAAGCGAAGTAGCTTTCGCCTCGATCGACGCCCAGCTCCACGAGGACCCGCGGTTTGAGTTGCGCGATGAGATCGTAGGCGAAGTGTAAGTGCGCCGTCCATGCGCCGACGCCGTAGATGCGTGGCTGGAAGCCACGCGAAGGCAGGCCTGCACGGCTGTCGCTGCGCGTCGGAACACTTGAAGGTTTTCGCGAATCGTTAGACATGCGGGCTGGTTTAGTCCTCTATTAACCGGATCAAACAACGATCTTATAAGTCCAATTGTGATCGGATGCTGCATTGATGTTCGAAAAACTCCCGAGTCTGCTTAGGTTTAAGCCGAGTTTCTATACCGGCGGGCTCACGCGATTTTATTTGCCGTTGCTCTACGATCTTATCGCCGGCGAAAAACCGAAGTCGATTGTGACGCTCGGGTTTGGTGACGGCCAGGCGTTCTTTGCCTTCTGCCAGGCGGCCCGCGAACAGAATATAGATTGCCGTTGCGTGGCGGTTCGCCGGGGTGACGGAAGCGAAACGGACGACATTGCGTGGAGCCACGGTAAAATCGAGTGCCAGAAACTCTACAACGACTTCGCGGAATTGCGGCCTGAGTCGACGATCGAACTGGCGCGTAGGTTTGCGGAAGGAAGCGTTGATCTTCTTTTGATCGACGATTCTGATTCCGGCACGGAAATCCGGCGGGAACTCTTGACTTGGGAATCGAAACTCAAGCCCGAGGCGCTGGTCCTGTTTCACGGTACGCAACTCGAGCGCTCCGATAGCCCGCGCGCCGCCTGGCAGGAGTGGATAGGTGATCGTGCATCGGCCGAGTTGACTGACGGAGTTGGGCTGGGAATCGCGCGACATTCAAGCCCAAGACATGATACGAATCTGTTTTCCGACCTTTTCGGAAAGGTCGGCGCGAACGGAGATCTCGCGCAACTGTATCGGTTCGCCAGCGAGAAACTTGACGTTGAAGCACGTATCGGGCAGGCCACGCGAGATCGCGCGGCTTTGCGGGTCCAAAAAGCATTACTTCGCTCGGTAATGGCAACAGGCGCGGAAGCGCAGCGCGTCATGGATGATCAATCGCAAATCATCAAGGAGCTTGAACAAAAATTTGCTCCGCTGCAGCGCGACCGCGCCAAGGCGCAGCTGGTGATGGATTCGCAGGGAGAGCAATTGCAGAACTGGGCTGCCACAAACGAGAAGCTGCGGAGCGAACGGGACAAGCTCAAAGCGCAAAACAAGGAGCAGAAGCGGATCCTCAACGCCGCCAAGAAAGCATGCCGGAAAGGCGGCAAGTGCTTCGGTGGATTGATCCCGCAAGACGGTCCAAAGCAGCGTCGTCCGCTTGGCGAGAAAGTAGTGCGGGAACTGCAGCGCTGGCCGCGCAATCTGCGGAGCCTTTGGGCGCCCGCCCCACCTGGCTCAAAGCAAGAGAATCAACCGGTCGAGCGGCTACCGGACCGATACGAAACCTGGATCGCGACGCACGAACCCGACGCGGCGGCCTTGGAAGAACAGCGTCGCGATTCAGCGTCGTGGAACAATGCGCCGAAAATCAGCCTGCTCCTGCCGGTCTTCAACACTCCTGCGCAGTTTCTCGAGGAAATGCTCAGCTCCGTCGCCACGCAGACTTACAGCAACTGGGAACTATGCCTGGTCGATGCGGGCTCGAAAAATCAGGGGACGATCGACGCCTTGGCGAGATGGAAATCGCGCGAGCCAAGGATAATCGTCGAGTCCTTGGGTGGAAATTTCGGGATTGCCGAGAACACGAATCGCGCCTTCGCGCTCTCGACCGGCGACGTCGTCGCGTGCATCGATCATGACGATTTGCTGGCGCCCTTTGCACTATATGAAATGGCGCGCGCGCTTCGCGACCGCCCTGACGGCGAGATTTTCTACAGCGACGAAGATCGGCTGAGTCCGGCAGGAGCGCGTCACGCGCCGTTCTTCAAACCCGAGTGGAGCCCCGCGCTTCTCTACTCCTGCATGTATCTCGGCCACCTCACGGCATATCGGCGCGAGTTGGTGCGGGAGCTGGGCGGCTGGCGCAAAGAATTCGATCTTTCACAGGATTACGATCTCGCGCTGCGTGCGACCGATCAGCCGCGCGTGATCATCCATGTGCCGAAGGTGCTCTATCACTGGCGCGAGCATCCAGCCTCCGGTTCTGCCGGTGGGAAACCCGAGGCGCGCGCGACCAACCTCGCCGCTCTCGGAGAGGCGCTGCACCGCCGTGGTCTCGCGGCCGACATCATCGAGTATCCGGCGGCCAATCGCGCGCGGCTGCGAATTTCGCAGTGGCCAAAAGTCTCCATCATTATCCCGACGGATTCGGCGGCTCGGGGCCGGCGTTGCGTCGAGCATCTGCCGGCCACTACCTTGTATCCGGACTACGAGATCGTGATTGTGACCAACAGCGCGCTGGCCAAAGTCCTGCAACTGGCCGCGCCCGCGCAAGCGCCCGTTCGTTTCGTGGCCTATGACGAACCATTTAACTTTTCGGAAAAGTGCAATCGCGGAGCGGAGGCCGCGACTGGCGCGCGCCTCATTTTCTACAATGACGATGTGGAGACGGAGCAGCGCGAATGGATTCAGAACTTGATCGAGCCGCTGGAAAATCCGGAAGTGGGTGCGGTCGCTCCGAAGTTGCTTTACGCCACCGGAAAAATTCAGCACGCCGGTCTGGTTACCGGCGTGCGCGGACTGGTCGGCACCGCTTTTCATCAGCAGCCCGAAGAGACGACCATGCATGCGAACCTCGCGCAATCGATGCGTGATGTCTCCGCACTCTCCGGGGCCTGCCTGGCCATGCGGCGCGACGATTTCTTTCGCGTCGGCGGATGGGATGCGGTGAACACGCCGGTGGCGCATTCCGATCTCGATCTTTGTTTCAAAATTCGCGAAGCCGGGATGCGCTGCGTTTACACGCCGTTCACGACGCTGCAGCATGCGGGACACGAGTCCCTCGGGAGCCAGACCGCCAAGCTCGACCAGACGTATCGGCGCGATAAATCGTGGATTTATCTGCTGCGGCGCTGGGCCGGCTACACGGCGCACGATCCCTATTTCACCGAGAACATGCGCGATTGGCTTTACGCTGATTCACCGACACCGATTCGCATGAGCGGCCGCAACCAGGAGGTCGGCGACCTCTCCGCGGGCGACCTTCTCTTCGTCGCTCACGATCTCTCACTCTCGGGCGCACCGATGATGCTCCTGCACGCCGCGACCGCAGCTCAAGAGCAGGGCTTTTTCATTACCGTCATGTCGCCGGAAGATGGGCCGCTGCGCGAGAAATTCGAGGCCGCAGGCATTCCGGTGATCATCGATCCGCTGGTGAAACTGGGCCATGAATCATTCGAAAAGTTCGCGCGCGATTTCGACTGCGTGGTGGCAAATACTATTTTCAGCGCACCGGTAGTGCACGCTTCGCACCGAGCGGCTGTCCCGGTGCTCTGGTGGCTGCATGAAACGATGGTCGGTGAGCATTTCCTTCGCGAGGATCCCAAGCTGCGCTCGGCCCTCCCGCTGGCTGATCTGGTCTTTGTGCCTTCGGAACGGGCCGCGACGATTTACCGGCCGTTCCGGGATCGACCGATAGAGTGCCTGCGCAACGCGATTCCGGATCTCGCGCCCGGCCACGGAAAGGCACTTCACCAAACGCCGGGGATTAATGCCCCCCCACTCGAGTTTCTCCTCCTCGGCACGGTCGAGCCACGAAAAGGTCAGGACATTTTCGTCGCAGCCATTTCTTCCTTGCCAGCCGAACTCCAGACCGCAGCGAAGTTCCACCTCGTCGGCCGCGTGAACGATCCCGAGTTCGGCGCGAAGGTGGAAAGCCTCGCGCAAGGGGTGCGCAATCTCTCGATCACGGGCCCGGTCAGCCATGCGGAGGCACTGGCGTATATGAATCGGGCCGATGTTCTGGTTTGCTCATCGCGCGATGAAGCCATGCCGGTGACGATGATGGAAGCGATGAGTCTGGGAAAAGCCGTCATCAGCAGCGCGGTTGGCGGGATTCCGGAAGTCTTGCAGGATGGCGAGAACGGTCTGCTCGTTAGGCCAGAATCAGCGAAGGCCCTGGCGGAAGCGATTCGCCGCCTGATCGAAGATCGGACCCTGGTGCGTCGACTGGGTGAGAAGGCGCGCGCCACTTATGAAAAGCAGTTCACGATGGAGCGGTTCAGTCGCGACTTTTGCGATTGGGTTCGCCAGGCGATGCAATTGCCGACGGCGGCCAGCGTGGGCAAATCCTAGCTTGTGGCGATGACAAGCTACGAGCGCTGGATTGCTCAATTCGACACGTGGAGCGCGAGCGACGAAATCGCGTGGCGCCGCCGCCTTCGGGCGCTGTGCCGGAAACCACTCATCTCTGTGATTGTCCCAGTCTACAATCCGGATTTGAAGTTCCTTGAGGCGGCCATCAACTCCGTCAGAAGCCAGGTATACGACGCCTGGGAACTTTGCCTGGCGGATGACGCCTCGACTGATGCTGACGTGCGCCCGTTCCTGGAAGAGATGGCGCGCAGCGATACGCGTGTGCTGACTAGTTTTCGCGAGAGCAACGGCCACATCGCGGCCTGCTCGAACACTGCGCTGGCGCTCGGGAGTGGGGAGTGGTGCGCGCTGCTCGATCAAGATGACGCGCTCGCACCGCACGCGCTCGCCGCGATCGCCTGTGAGATCGCGGAACATCCTGCGGCGGGAATTATTTATTCGGACGAAGACAAGATCGACGCCGAGGGCGTGCGCTCGACTCCCTACTTCAAAGGCGATTGGAACCATGAGCTTTTCCTGGGACAGAACTTCATCAATCACCTCGGAGTTTATCGCGCGTCACTCTTGCAAGAGGTCGGTGGTTTCCGCGAAGGGTTCGAAGGTTCGCAGGATTATGATCTGGCGTTGCGTTGCATCGAGCGATTGTCGGGGGAGCAAATCCGGCACATTCCGCGCGTGCTCTATCATTGGCGCATGGGCGAGGGCAGCGTGGCGGGCGATCCCACGGCCAAGCCTTATGCGCAAGAGGCCGCGCGCCGGGCGATTGCCGAACATCTGGATCGGCGCGGTCTCGCGGCCAGGGTTGAGGCATGCCCGGAAAAGGCGGAGTCGCATCGCGCGATCTACGAGGTGGCGGAACCGCGACCGCTCGTCTCGATGGTCATTCCGACGCGTGACCGGATCGATCTTCTCCGTCGCTGCATCGACAGCATTCGCGAGCGGACCGACTACGCCCCGATCGAATTCGTGATCGTCGATAACGGTTCGACTGAAAGCGAAACCGGTGATTATTTGCGCGCGCTCGAGAAGGAAATCGGCGCCCGCATCGTGCGCGACGCGGGCGAGTTTAACTTCAGCCGCCTGATCAACCACGGCGCACGCGAAGCCACGGGTGGGTTGCTCGCGCTCGTAAATAACGACATCGAAGTGGAGAACCGCGATTGGCTGCGCGAAATGGTGAGTCACGCTGTGCGCCCGGAAATAGGCGCCGTCGGTGCGCGCCTTTGGTATCCCGATGGAACGTTACAACATGGCGGTGTCGTCGCCGGACTCGGTGGAATCGCCGGCCATGCCATGTATCGGATTCCGCGCGGACATCCAGGGTATTTCAATAACATGTTCATCGCCCATTACTGTTCCGCGGTGACCGCGGCGTGCCTGGTGGTGCGAAAAGCGGTTTATGAGCAAGCCGAGGGATTCGATGAAGTGAACTTGCCGATTAGTTTTAACGACATCGATTTCTGTCTCCGCTTACGCGCGCTGGGTTTGCAAAATCTCTGGACGCCATATGCCAATATGGTGCATCACGAATCCGCCTCGCGCGGACATCACACCGCGCCGGAGGAACAAGCGCAATTTTTTGGCGAAGCCGTTTTCATGCAGGAGAAATGGGCGCCAGAACTTTTTCACGACCCGTTTTACAATCCCAACCTCACGCTCAATTGGCCCGGCTTCGATCTCGCCTTTCCGCCGCGCCACGATGCTGTCACCTGAGC
>JBDUCP010000165.1:0-3600 GCA_040003405.1 Verrucomicrobiota bacterium | reverse complement strand
CGCGAAGAAGGGCGACGTTCTTTTCTGGCACGCCAACCTCCTGCACGGCGGCTCGTATCGTAGAAAACGACCGCCCCGTTGCGCCCGGCCAGTCGTAGCTACCCGGGCTTGCGCGCGACTAAAACGGAGTCGTGCCATTTGTTGCTCTCGTTGTCGTATTGCGGGAGATCCTCCCACTGCGTCCAGGCCTCCACCACTTCGAGACTGGCGTAACGTGCGAGCGCTCGCAGCCCATCCGGATAAATCCGCCAGCAATCCACCGGATAGCGATGCTCATGACCGCTCGACGGCACAATGATGCAGCAAATGCCGCCGGCCTTCAGCGTGCGCGCGATTTGGCGCATGCTCTCCCAAACAAACTCGGTGTGCTCAAACGTCTGCCCGGCGACGATCACATCCACGCTGCTCGGAGCAAATTCAGCCCAATCGTACGGGTCGCGCAGCACCACATCCACATTCGCCCCCTCCGTCATGTCCACCCCGATGTAGCGCCACGGTGACTGATCGAAAAGTGGGCGATAGGAGCCGTTAATGTCCTGGCTCCCCATATCGAGAATCACCAGCGCCGCATCCCGGCGAGCAGCGAGATAGTTGTCCCGAAACGCCGTCATCTTGTCGAAGGAACTAGGATGCATAAGGCGCCAGTGAATGGTGGAATGACTTTTTTGCAAGGTGAGACTGCGTCGGGCGAATGTTCGGTTACAAATTCCGCTTTGTTTTTTCCCGAGCGGGCGGAATGCTGAACGAAATGCGGCGCACGAAAATTATCTGCACGCTCGGTCCGGCGACGGAAAAATCCGAGGTCTTGCGACAAATGATGATCGCCGGCGCGAATGTTTTCCGGTTGAACATGAGCCACGCCAGGCAGGATTGGGTGCGCGAGATCGTGCCGCGCATTCGCCAGCTCGCGCAGGAATTAAAACGGCCGATCGCCCTGTTGCTCGACACGCAAGGGCCGGCCATTCGGACGGGCGACCTAACGACCGATTTGCAATTGAAACCGGGCGACGTGCTTGAGTTCACCGTCCGCGGCGCGAAGAGCGAAGAGACTTACTCGGTCGATGTTAATTACGATGGATTGATCGACGACATTTCCGTCGGCGATACGGTGCTGGTCGACAACGGCGTAATGCGCCTGCTCGTTCTGGCGAAGGAAAATAACCGCATCCGGTGCAAGGTGCTGACGCGGGGCACACTCGGTTCTCGCCGTCACATTAATCTCCCCGGCGTGCGCGTGAATCTGCCCCCACTCACTAAAAAGGATCTCGCCGATGTCGCGCTCGGGGTGGAAGTCGGTGTCGATTTCGTCGCGCTCAGTTTCGCGCGGCAGAAAAGCGATCTCGATGAGTTGCGCGACGTGATAAAAAAACTCGGTAGCTCCGCGCACGTTGTGGCGAAGATCGAAGATCAATCCGCCGTGCGACAGATTGATGAAATGATTGCGGCCGCGGATGTGGTCATGATCGCGCGGGGCGATCTGGGTATCGAGTGCCCAATGGAAGAATTGCCGATTATCCAGCGACGCATCGTGAAGCGCTGTCTGCGGATGGGAAAGCCAGTGATCGTCGCCACGCACATGCTCGAGTCGATGATCGAAAACCCGGTGCCGACACGCGCGGAAATTACTGACATCGCGAACGCAGTTTTTGAGCAGGCCGATGCCATTATGTTGAGCGGCGAAACCACCATAGGGCGTTATCCGGTGGAATGTGTGAAGGTTTTTGATCGCGTGGCGCGACGGATCGAGCGCAGCGGCGGCGCCGGCTATGGCGCGGAGGCATTACTGGAAGATGCCCGGCAGAAGATGGTGGCGGCGGCAGTGGTGTTGGCTAATTCCCTGTCGCACGCCAAGCTTGTCGTCTTCACCCATCACGGGACGATGGCGCATTACGTCTCGAATATGCGGCCCGAAAATGCGCCGATTTTTGCGTTCACCCCGAGCGAACACATCTGCCGCCAGCTCGCCCTTTGCTGGGGGACTCATCCAGTCGTCATCGATTTCACGGATGATCCAAATCAAACGGTTGAGGCGGCGCTCAACTACCTGCGTGTCGAGAAGCTATCCGAGCCTAACGACAATTTGGTTATCCTCAGTGATATGCTTGCGAGCGGCTTGAAGATCGATTGCGTGCAGTTGCGGCAGGCCAGGTGAGCAAAACCCTATGTTCCTTACGCCTCAACGGGCAACTCTACGTCCACCGGCCGCTCTTTCTTGCTGAGCGCGCGGCGCAGTTTCGAGAGCGCGATATTCTGAAGCTGGCGAATGCGCTCGCGCGTGACGCCGAATTTTTTCCCCACTTCTTCCAGCGTCTTCGGCTTGCCGCCGTCGAGACCGAAGCGCGAGAAAATAATTTTGCGCTCACGATCATCGAGCACATCGAGCAATCCGCCGACTTCATTGCGCAGATTTTTATCGCGCAGTAATTCGAATGGCGTCTGCGCTTCTTCGTCACCGACGATTTCGCCGAACTCAGTCGAATCATCATCGCTGATCGGCGCGTCGAGCGAAGCCGGGCGGATCGAAACCGTCTTCAATTGCGAAACTTTTCCGCTCGCGATGCCGATTTCTTCGCCCAGTTCGTCATCGGTCGGTTCGCGCCCGAGCTCCTCGCTCATTTGCAGCGACACCCGACGCATCTTCGAAATTTTATCGACGAGATGCACGGGTAGACGAATCGTCTTGCTCTGGTTCGCCAGTGCGCGCTTGATCGATTGTTTGATCCACCAGGCAGCGTAGGTGCTCAACTTTCCACCTTTAGCCGGATCGAAACGCTCGACCGCTTTCATCAGGCCGATGTTGCCTTCCGAAATCAAATCGAGCAGCGGCAGGCCGAGATTCGCGTAATCATGCGCGATCTTGACCACGAGCCGCAAGTTCGAGCGGATCATGAGCGCACGGGCCTCGCGATCGCCTTTCTTGATTTTCGCGGCCAGTTCGATTTCCTGATCCGGCGTGAGCAGGGGAATTTGCCCGATCTCTCGCAGGTAAATTTTTATTCCAGTATCGCTATCTTCAGCAGCCATATAACTTCTCATGTAAGGGGATTGGGAGGTTTGGGAGGATTCGCGCGAGGGAGCGGCCATTTGCAGGCCGCCACTCGTTCTCGCGTTTTAACATTCGGCAAAGTATTTAACAAGGTTAAATATCGGGTTTCTGACAGCGGTTGGATGGGTCTCGTTCAATAAATGTCGGTTCCTCGCTTTTGCGGCGGCGGCGGGGTTCTTTCACGCCGGGCTCCGTAGTTGCGTCGCGCAACGCAAAACGCCCCCTACTCGCTTCTTGTATCTGAGCCGGAGGAGTGGTTCAAGGTCCCAAAAGTAACAGCCGCGTTACTTTGTTCCTCTTGTAACGGAAAAGTTGCTCCCTTCGTTTGGCGTTCTACTGATCATCAGGTTATCAACGCTGGAGATGCGCTACCGACCCGCAAGCGCTCGGGTCAGGCGACGCATGCTGCTAATTTCCGTTCCGATGTGAACGCAGATGGTTTCGTCAACAGCGGCGATAGCACCATCGTGCGCGCGCGGTCCGGCACGTCCCTGCCTTAGAAACGTTTGTGTCACGAGAGGTTCGCGGCCGCCTTGGCAGATGACAGCGCACAT
>JBDUCP010000164.1:0-3653 GCA_040003405.1 Verrucomicrobiota bacterium | reverse complement strand
ACGATACGTTTTGCTGACACGCGGGGAAACGCCTGGCGGGAGCCCGCGCGACTAAAAGCGGGATGCAGGCTGCGCCGTGATGTCGGCTATTTTCGCGCGATGATCTCGAGAAACAGCGGCGTGATGAGCAGCGTCGTGGGATCGGCGGCGGCGGCTTGAAATTCACGACGCACGGAATTGCTCCACTGCTCCGTCGCGCGGCCAAGCTCGTGCAAGCGCGCGAGATTAATTTCGATGAAGCTGGCCGGCCATTGCCAGACGTAGCTGTCGGGCGAGACGGTGAGGACATGGGGCCGCACGTCGATTACTGTGAGTCCGGCATCGCGCAGGAGCGGAGGAAAAGTGAGCGCGACATCAGGCTCGCCGCCTGACTCTCGCCAGCTTTCCATCACGGCTTTGGTGAAGCTTTCCACCGCCGGGCGGCGCGGGGCCAGACGCCAGGTTTCGTAAACGGCGTACTCGTGAAAAATGGCGACACCGCCGACGCGCAGAGCAGCAGCAATATTCGCAATGAGCCTGGCCGGCGATGTGACAAATGACGCGACCCAGCGACACCAGGCAGCATCGTAGCCGGTCGCGCCCAATTGTTCTTCCATCAGGTCGAGCTCAACAAAGTGGACGTTGGAAATTCCGCGAAGAGCGCAGGCATTCCGGGCGAACTCCACAAAGCGCGCGGAACGTTCGACGGCCAAAACTTCACCGGTCGTTCCAACGATCTCCGCGAGATCGATCGTGGCGTAGCCCGGTCCTGCTCCGACATCGATCACGCGCGAGCCAACTGTGATGCCGGCTCTCCGCCAACAATCCGAAGCTACTGGCCGCCAGATCCGATGCTGTAGTCCCAGGCGCGCGATTTCGTCATCGTGCGTGCCGAGCACATAATCGTTCTCGGATTTACCGGTCACGGGATTTACTCGATCGCGTGGACGATGTAGGTGCCGGCCTGCTTGTCGTCTTCGAGCCGGAGCAGGCCGCGCTTTTGCGCTTCGAGCAGCATTTCGTTGAAGGCGCGGAAGCCATGGGCGCGCTCGTTGAAGCCGGGGTTCTGGCGTCGGATGGCCTGCTTCATCAGCGAGCCGCGAATGGGATAATCGTCGCCGCGTTCCGCGCGCAATGCTTCCAGCGTTTTCGTTAAGAGATCGAGTGCGCCGTCGATGGAGGGACCCTGCGCGTCGTCGCGCGGCGGTTTGACGGCGGGGGCTGAGCGCGGAGTGGCGGGGCGCCTTTTCGGCGGCTCCACGCGAACGAGATCATCGTAGTAAAGAAATTCGTCGCAGTTGCTGATGAAAAGATCGGAGGTCGATTTCTTCACTCCGATGCCGATGACGGTCTTGTTATTCTCCCGCAGCTTACTGACGAGCGGGGAAAAATCCGAGTCGCCGCTGATGATAACGAAGGTATCGACGTGGCTCTTGGTGTAACAAAGATCGAGCGCATCGACGACCATGCGAATGTCGGCCGAGTTTTTGCCTGACTGGCGCACATGCGGGATCTCAATCAACTCAAAGGCGGCTTCGTGCAGCCCGCGCTTGAAGGTCTTGTAGCGATCGAAATCGCAATACGCTTTCTTGACGACGATGTGGCCTTTGAGGAGCAGACGCTCGAGCACTTTCCGAATGTCGAACGCCGGAAACTGCGCGTCATGCGCACCGAGCGCGATGTTCTCGAGATCGAGAAACAACGCCAGCGTGGCGTCGGAATCCTGCGCGCTCATCAGGCCCGCCGGCGTCGAAGCACGAGCGCGAAAGGAATCGCGGCCAGGCCCAGGAGCAGCCACGACGCCGGCTCCGGCACGGCACGAATATTGTCGATGCCAAGCTGTGCTGCGATGACGTCGCCGTTGAGATTGCCCGTGCCGATTTCGTTGATGATGCGGAACTCTCCGACATTCATGAAGAAGGTGTTGAAGGGCGCGGGCGATCCTACTGCGATCACACTACCCGGTGCGATGAGAAAGGTCGCGTGATACCAATTTCCGTCCGCTGGAAGAATGAACGCGGTAGTCAAGTAACCCGGAGCACCGAAGTCGGTGTTCGGCTTGAAGGCGAGGCGGATGGACAACTGCACCGATCCCATGTTTCGCAGATCGATCTCAATCGCGGTCACGCTCGCGGCGATGTAATCTCCCAGCCACTGATCGCGATTGAAAACCGTGAGCCGGCTGCCGGGCCCGGAGCCGCCGGTTGAGGCGATGCGCATAAATTGGTCACCCAAGCCGCCGGGGCCGCCGTCCGGGACAATCGTCGGCTGCGGTCCATCTGGGCTGCCGACGGCCCAATTGGCCAGGGTGCCATCTTGGAAACTATCGATCTGACCGACCACAATCGCGGAGGAGAGTCGCGGTGAAACAAAACCGATAAAGAGCACAAGGAACGCAAGACGATATTTCATGTTGCGAAGGTAGCAGAGGAGATATGCACAGTGCAAGGCACCCTGGGACGATCCAGTTCGCAGTCGTTACCGGCATGGGAGTTGCTGATTTCCTCTTTATGTAAACAACCTACCAACCCCGACGCGTGAGCGTTCTGTCCGCAAGTAAATCAGTGCAACGCCTGTCGAAGCAAGCGCCCGAGTAGGCGTTCCGGATGTCGAGTAATGTGCTTGATGAGCTCAACGCTTACCTTGCGATACGCGATATTGCGCTGGCCGAATTCGAAAAAGAGATGAGCGCTCTGAACCTCAAGCGCGCTTGCACCTGAATGCCGTCTCCCGCGATCACGCGCAGGCCGCGTAGGAGTTCGCGGCGGTTACCCGCGGCCCCAGATCATGGCGACGCTGGTCGTTAGGCTGCCGCCCATGTTGAAGGTGAGGAATTTTTTCACGCCCTCGATCTGATGCGCGTTCGCCTGCTCGGTGAGTTGTTGATAGGCCTCGAAGACCTGGCGAACGCCAGTCGCGCCGACCGGATGGCCGTCGCCGATCAAGCCGCCACCGGTGTTAACCGGAATTTCCCAGCCAATCTTTCCGCTGATGTGTTCGCCGCGCACTTGCGGTAACGCCGTCGCTCCACTCTTCGCCAGCTCGGCGCCTTTGCCAGGCTCGGCCAATCCGAGAATTTCGTAGGCGACGATCTCGGTGATGGAAAAACAATCGTGGACTTCCACGCCCTGCATATCGCGAGGCTTGAGGTTCGCCATGCCAAAGGCTTTTTCAGCAGCTTTGCGCGCGGTTGAGAACGTCGGCGCATCTTTCTTTTCCAAGGCGAGGTAATCGGTCGTGCTGCCGAAGCCAAGCAATCGGGGCAGCTTCGATTTATCGCGGCCAATGCGGTCGAGGTATTTGCCGGAAACAAGAACCAGCGCCGCACCGCCATCGGTGATCTGCGAGCAATCCGAAACGCGCAGCGGTGGCGCCACACTCGGATTTTTCTCCGAGACTTGCGAAGCGTCGTTGTAGGTCAGGTTCGCGTCGCGCATCTGCGCCAGCGGATTCAGGCGCGCGTGGGCGTAATTCTTGTAGGCGACCGACGCGAGGTCGTCGGGCGTCGCACCATATTTGTCGATGTAGATCTGCGCGATCCGGCCGAACAATTTCGGGAACATGAAGTCGCCATACTCCGGCTTCTCGATGTGATAATCCGCCGCCGCGCCGAGAACATCCGAACCATCCAACGACGACATCGTCTTCTGCTGTTCCGCACCAACGACCAGCAC
>JBDUCP010000028.1:0-12782 GCA_040003405.1 Verrucomicrobiota bacterium | reverse complement strand
CGGCTCGTGCCCGACAAGGTGGAAGAGGAAGATTATCTCATCTTGGAATCGTCGGGACCGGTGCGGATCCCGCAACGTTATCTGAACCACGAAGGTCAAATCCGGATGGGTTCGCCCTACTCGGAACGCGATTTCCATGCGCCCAGCGAAATGCTGACAATTGATTCGGAAGAAGACGTCGAGGTATTGGTGAAGGATGGTCCGCGCCTCACGCGGGTAGTACACGCGCATCATCCGTTCGACGCCCTGGGTTGGGACGGCTATCTCTATCCGTTCACTTTCAACGCACAGGATTTCGAACCGATCACGGGGACGGTCCATCAGCCGCCGCCCATCCATCAGACCTTTGAAGTGCGCGGTTATGTTATCTGCACGTTCGCGCCGCGGATGCTAGATACTCACCCCGAAGCAGTTAAAATCCCCTGGGTGCATGACAATGTCGAAGCTGATGAAGTGCTGTTCTATGTTCGCGGAAATTTCGGATCGCGCCGCGGTATTGAGAGCGGCTCGATTACGCTACATCCACGCGGAATTCCGCATGGACCACATCCGGGCACGATCATGGCGAGCAAAGACGCGTTTCGCACGGAAGAACTGGCCGTTATGTTTGATACCGCGCATACGTTAGAATTAACCGAAGAGTCACTCGCTCTTGATGATCCTAAGTATCCAATGAGTTGGCTGGACTAGTGTGATCACGCCTAACCAGGAGAGCGAGCTGGAAGCGGCGGGGCGTCGCTTGCGAAGCTTGCCGCACTGCGGTGCGGCCAAGCTGCAGAACATGGAAGGATCATTCCGTGATCTGCTCGAGGCGGTCGGCGAAGATCCCTTCCGACAAGGTTTACTTAAAACTCCTGCTCGCGCCGCACGAGCTTTCGAGTTCCTCACCAATGGTTATCGCCAAAGCTTGGATGAAGTGATCAATGAGGCCATCTTCGATTCGGACGCGAGCGAAATCGTGCTGGTGAAAGACATCGAGCTTTATTCCATGTGCGAACATCACCTCCTTCCATTTCTCGGCAAGGCGCACGTCGCATATATCCCGAACGGACAGGTGATCGGTCTTTCCAAGGTGGCACGGATTGTCGATGTCTTCGCGCGTCGGTTGCAGATTCAAGAGAACCTAACGACACAGATCGCGGATGCCTTGATGCAATACCTGCGGCCCAACGGCGTTGCCGTGGTGATTGAGGCCAAACACCTCTGCATGATGATGCGCGGAGTGGAAAAGCAAAACTCGATCATGAAAACGTCGTGCCTGCTCGGTTCGTTTAAGGAGGATGCACGAACACGTTCGGAATTCCTTTCCTTGCTGGGCTAGCGAGGGTGCCCCGTCATGCTTTTGACGGTCAGCAAGCGGCTTGAGTTTTCCGCATCGCGGCGCCTCTTCCGCCCGGAGTGGAGCGACGCCGAGAACCTTGCCGCCTTTGGCCCTGAGACCTTCGCGCGCTATGGCAGCGGACGAAACTATGTCGCCTATTTTGTCTTCGCCGGTGCGGTTGATCCCTCTACGGGCATGCTGATGAACATCAGCGAGATCAAACAGCGGGTCGGCCAGGTTTTGCGCGATGGCTTCGATCATAAGTTCTTGAATGCAGATAATCCCGCCTTCGCAAACGTCCCACCAACTGCCGACAATATTGCGCGGCAGCTTTTCGTAGATGCCGCACCGCTCTTTCAAGACGCGCGAGCGAAACTGGTCGCTTGTCACCTGTCGGAATCTGAAGAGCGCAGCGCCACCTATTTTGCGACCGAAAACCCCGAATCGAATTACTGGTTCGAATTTTCCGCCGCACGACAAACCATGTCGCCTCACCTCAATGCCGACGAAAATGAAAGATTGTTCGGCGCGGCTGCATCTCCATTTGGCCACGGGCATAATTATCGCGCGCGCCTCACTTTCTGGGAAACCGTGCGCCATGAGCAGATCCAAGCTTGTCTCGATCAGTTGCATGCAGAACTGGATCACAAGAATTTAAATCGGGAGGTGGCGGGCCTAACGAATCAACCGATCACCACAGAAAATCTTTCTCGCTATATTTACAACCTGGTCAGCAAGAGTTTGCCGATCGTTCGGGTGCGGCTGCATGAGCGCGCCGATTTTTTTGCGGAGTATTGGAAGGAAGGGATTTACTTTCTAGGGTTGCAAACACCTTTTAGTGCCGCTCATCGCTTGCATAGCACAGGACTTAATGCGGAAGAAAACGCCACGCTTTACGGCAAGTGCAACAACCCGGCCGGCCATGGGCACGGCTATCTAACAGAAGCGACGGTTGGTGGAACCTACGATGAACGCACCGGCACGCTGATGGATTTAGCCACGTTCCAAAAGGCGGCGGCCGACGCTGTGCAGCCTTGGCGCGACAAGCATTTGGACTTGGAGGTCGCAGAATTCCAGCACCAGCCGTCCACCGGTGAAAATATTGTGCAAGCGCTGTGGCCGCGAATCGATTCACGCCTGGATCATCGACTCGTTAGGCTGCGGCTGTGGGAAACTAACAATAACCGATTTACTTTGCGCACGCTGTAGTGCCCGGCGCTCTGTCGTCGTCCAGCTTAGACCGTTGCGGCAGTCTGTAAGCCGATCTTGTGATACGTGACGAGACGGAAGCCCCACTCGATGAGTGTCGCGTTGTCTTTGTCGATGGCTTTGCGGGCGTTAAGGAAAGTGACGATCTGCTGTTTAAGTGAGTTCTGCTCACCGATCTCGTCGAGGATTTCGAAAATCTCCATTGAGAGCAGCCAGTCATTGGCATGTTCCTTCTGCTGCGTCTCCCAGATTTCGCCGAGCCGTTCGTAACCAATCTTGCGTTCGCGAATGTCGCGTACTTGCGCGTAAAGATTTTCCAGCCGCTTGCGCTTCGCATCGACCGGCGACTTGATCGTGCGTTCGCGCGGGACGAGCGCGACTTGGTTATAAGAATCCTTGTCCGCCGCGCCGTTGAAAACGGAAACGACGCGCGAGCCGACGACCATGTCGTAAACGCCCCAGCTCGGGTCGAACAAAATCCGATCGCCATGTTTCGCCGTGCAACTGGAAAACGTGATTAGCAAAAGTTTGCCATCGCGGCGGACGATCTTCTCGATCCTGCCTTCGACCGAAACGCCACTCTCGAATTCGAGTTTCGCCTGGTCGCCCTCCTTGATGTCGGTTGGATTCCAGTCCCCGATGGGCGAGCCGAAGCCTTCTTTATGATAATCGCGCCCGTGGCCCTCAAGCTCTTTGTTTTGATATGCGAGGGCACTCGGACCGGTCGTGCGAAGATAGATCGCATCACCGTTTTGGATGATTGCTTCCGTAAAAACACCGGAAACTTGCAGTCCGGACGAATATTCACAGGTCGCGGTGTTCTTGCATTCGATCGCCTTGTTGATTCCTTCCAGGCCGCCCACGCGGAAAGCCATTTTACTCGCGAACTCTTCCAAGACGTCGCCGAGTTGCTTGAAATCGCGCGTCACAAAAAGTTGCGGCTGCTTTGTCGTGATATCGAACGGCACGTTCTGCGCATCGATTGAATAGGGAATTTTCTTCACGCGCGGCTCAAGGCAACTGACCGACTCGCCGATTGAGGAAAGCAAACCCGCACCGTAGATCTTCGGCTTGTCGAGCGGACCGATGAGTCCGTACTCAACTGTCCACCAATGCAGTCGCGACAACAGCGCCATCTCAGAGGGCTCGCCCAAATCTTTTTGTCGCTCCTCTACGAGGCGGGTCGCTTGTTCGAGTTCATCGACATCCGGGTTGTGCTGCTCTTTCAAAATCGAGAGATGGCGGATCGCTTCGTACAGCTCGAAATCTTTCTTGGACGACATCGCTTTCGCGCCCACCTCGCCGAAGCGCTGCAAGTAATCGGCGTATTCCGCATCGACGATGATCGGCGCATGCCCAGCCGCCTCATGCACAATGTCGGGCGCAGGTGTGTATTCGATGTGATTGATCTGACGCATGTCGCACGCGATCACGAGCACGCGATACGCCTGAAATTCCATGAACGCCGCGGGAGGAATGAAGCCATCCACCGCCACCCCGCCCCATCCGATTTTGCCGAGGATTTCATTCATCTCCTCGATGCGCGGAATGCGTTCGGACGAGATGCCGGTATCGAGCAGGCCCTTGAAGTAAAGTTTGTGCGCGTACTCGCGCAGGAAAAAAATATTCTGCCGCATGATGAAACGCCAGACCGCGTGATCGACTGGCGTGTATTCGTCGTAACGCTGATCGACCGCGAATTGGAGCAGATGTTTCGGCAGCGCGGCCACCGCCTTGTTGTTCATCGAAATAGCATTTGATTTCATAACGAGGTGGCTCGGCCGCGGATGCAGCGTAAAATAAGTTCGATTGGAAACGGAGCAAGCCCATTCACGTTATCTCCTGTTTGGTAGGGAGGCCGCGCTGCGTCGTTCGCGTCCGGCGCGCCGCGCCGTCCCAACCAGATATCCTTCGCCTGTGGTCTGGCTTAACCTCGTCTGTCTCGACGCCCCAATCGTCGCGCTCGCGTGGCAATCGCTTTTCGCGAGCGCATTCAATCTTCCAATCGACCGTGGCAACTCGTCTGCTCTTTTTCTGACAGCGTGGTTGATCTACCTCGCCGATCGCTTGGCAGACGCTTCGGCTTTGCCGCCGGCCGCTCCGCGCTCGCTCCGCCAAAAATTTTGTCTCGGGCATCGTCGCGTTTGGCTGTTCGCGTTAGCTGCGGTCGCCGCAGTTGACGCGTGCGTGATCTCGCTGAGCGTGGCGCCGAAAACAGTCCTGGCGGGGGCGTGCGTCGGCCTGCTTGCTCTCATCTATCTGATCCTCAACCATCCGTTAGGCCGGATTTGGAAATCGCTTCCCTTGAAGGAAGTGGCGATTGGCTTCCTCTTTACTGCCGGAACATTGGTGGCGCTTTTGCCTTCGATTCCGCGGCCCAGTTTGGTCTTTGTTCTTTCGTCCGCTGCCTTCGCCTCCGTCTGCGTCTTGAACTGCGTCACTATCGCCTGGTTGGAATGCGAACTGGATCAGGCGCAGCGAAAAGTATCGATTGCGACGCGGTATCCCAGTCAGGTCTGCCATCTCAAAAAAACGTGCCTGCTGTTTGCATTGGCTGCGCTCGTTTTGGGGATCGCGTGTCCTTCCGGCGCGCAAATCTTTGCTTGCGTCAGCGTAAGCAGTTTGCTGCTGGCGTGGCTAAATGGATCGTCGCTCTTGTTGGGATTTGATGACGACAAGAGAACGGCTCTGGCGGATCTGGTTCTGCTAACGCCGGTGATCGCCCTGCTCATCAGTAACGCGTGAGCTTCGACGGTATCGCGCGCTGGTATCGCTCGCTTGAGTGGATGGCGTTCCGAGATGAACTGCAGCATTGTCGCGTCGCATGTCTCGGCCAAATCGTCACGCCGCGTCGTGCGCTGATCGTGGGCGAGGGGGATGGCAGATTTCTTCACCAATTCCTGAGTAAGTATCCGGCGACCGAAATTGATTGCCTCGACGCCAGCGAACAGATGTTGCAACTAGCGCGCGAGCGCATCCGCGACCTGCCCGGTCGGGAGCGGGTCCGTTTTCTTCACCGTGATACAGAGTCGTGGGCGCCGCCGCAGAATTACTACGACCTACTCGTTACTCACTTCGTTCTCGATTGTTTCTCCGAAGTTCAGTCGCCTGAAATCGTTGAGAAGCTTGCCCGCGCCGCGACCGACAATGCGAGCTGGTTGCTCGCCGACTTTTGCGTGCCCAGCGCTGGGTTCGCGCGGCTGCGGGCGCGGCTTTGGCTCGCGGTCATGTATAAGTTCTTTCGCCTCATCGCCAGGATTCCGGCGACAAGATTGATCGACCCAACCCGATATCTGCGCGCGGAAAGATTCGGATTGAGCGGGCAAGAATTGTTTCGAAGAGGAATGCTGAAGTCCGAATTGTGGCGGAGGCATTCGGCTGTGTGAGCGCCTCACATAATGCGTGTCATCCCCAACCGCGGCCCGCGCGTTTTCTACCGGAAAATCGAGACCGCGTTACCGACAGTGACCAATTCCTTCACCCGCGCCGCATCCCAGTTCGCGGTGCGAATGCAACCGTGACTCGCGGCGCGCCCGATCGTCTCCGGATTATTGGTGCCGTGAATGCCGACATGCGGCTTGTTCAGTCCCATCCAAAGTACTCCCACCGGATTATTCGGTCCGGGCGGCAGGTTGTAGAACGTGTCCGATTTCTCACCGTGCTGGAGAACGCCTTCATCGTGTCGAAAAACGGGTAGCGTCGCGATGCCGAGAATTTTCCACAAACCGAGCGGCGCCGGCAGCGTGCTCGAGCCGGGCGTGATCGGAAATTCGGCGACGAGTTGTTTGTCGTCGTAGATGAGAAGAAATCGCTCCTTCGTATCGATAAAAATTTTTCGATTGGCAAAGGCCGGATTCGCCGGTGCAAAACCTTCGTGAAGATCCTCGATCTTAAACGGCAATACATTTGGCACCTTCAGAGTGTCGCCCGATTTTAAGGTTTCCATATTCACGCCGGGATTCAGTTTCTTCACGAAATCCTCGGCAGAATGGTAACGCTCGGCCACAAATTCCAGGAGCGAGCCATACTTCAAACCCTTGAGCTTCGCTTGCTCTGAGGGTTTGCTCGCGGTCGGCCCTACGAAGTTTTCCGCTTCCGACGGAATGGTGAAAGTGGTGTAGGTCTCCGGCACCTGATCGAGCAGCCATTGATCGACCGCGCCAGTTTCCGACATCCCGTGCGCGCGCTTATAATGCAGCAACGCCTTGCGAAAAAATTCGCCCATCCTGCCGTCAATCTTGCCCGGCCCGAAGTCGTTGTTATCGAGAAAAATTTGCAGCTTCGTCGAAGTTTCTTCGTCATAGTTGGGCAGCGCGACGCGCACCTTCGGCCCGCTTTCCGCCGGCATCGCCTTGGGCACGGACTGCGGCCCCGGCACAGGTTTTGCGCCGACTGCCGTCAGCGCGAGCAGAACAATGAGGATTTTGAAATACATCGGCTGAGCTTTCTCTGGAATGGCGATGGGCGCAAACAACTGCTTAACGATTCGCTCCCGCCGGAAACATTACCTTGTCCGGTTCGGCGTTGAGCGCTTCCAGAAGCTTCGGAATCAACCGCGTCTTGAGCGCTCCCGCCTCGCGCGGCGGTACCACGTAGCGCACAATCGCATCGATCCAAGTCGCTTCATCCACGCGAAAAAAAACGCGCGGATGGGCGCGCACTTCCAACTCATTCACCGGCGTTTTCGCGAGCAGATCGCGATAGACATCCACCCGCTCAGCCATCTCTTCGCCGATTTCTTCCTCCACAATTCGTTCCATCGTTGTCGCCACAAATTTCAAATCGCTCTGATAGGCGATCTGGAATTTGATCTCATTCCAGATGTAGGGAAACAATGGCCACGAATAATTGTAAACGATCGAGCTCAGCACCTTCGCGTTCGGGAATTTGATCACGCGACCGCTGGGATGATCGGTCGAAAGAAACGAGCCTCCGAATTCCCACAGCGTCGTATCGATATAGCTCACATCGATCACGTCGCCGGTCGCATCATCGATCTTGATCCGATCGCCGACTCGATAAGGCCGCCGCACCAGAATGTAAATCCACCCGATGAAACTCGACATCGGCGTCTGCACCGAAAGGCCGACGATGACCGAGATGACGCCGACGGAAATCAATGCCGTGTACCAGTTCGCGAAAAAAATCGACAACCCGATGAAAACGACAAGCACGGTGACGACGAGATGCTCGATTCGCCGCAGAGTGAAACGCGTCGATGCATCCGCAATACGTCCTATCGCATACACCGATGTCGCTTTGGCCAGCGCCAACACAATCACGACAAAAACCGTCCCCCGCACGAACCGTTGCAAAAGGACGAGCTGTTGTTCCGGCAGCGGAATCCAATTCCAGCTGAGAAGAAAATAAACAACCGCGCAGCCCAGCAGAATCAGAACGTGGGTGACGAACCAAAGTTTGTCGGTTGCCTGCGCTTTGACTTTCGGTTTTGCACCCGTCTGCGCCAGCGCGTCGCGTATTTCAGTTTTCCGGGAAAGTTCGGCGACCGTTTCGGGCATATTATTGAATCGAAGCAGCCGTGCTGGATGAGCGCGTGACGCACAGACCGCGAGCGACTTTTCGTTTGTTTTCGGCGCTCCCCAGCCGAACTATGAAATCATGAGCGATCACGTTTACAAAAAAATCGAGCTGGTCGGTTCCTCGCCCAACAGCATTGAAGAGGCGGTGGCGAATGCGCTGGCGCGCGCCGAAAAAACAATCCGCAATATGCGCTGGTTTGAGGTGACCGAGACGCGCGGACACATCGAAGCCGGCAAGATCAATCACTGGCAAGTGACAGTGAAAGTTGGCTTCACCCTCGACTAACAGCGCGCAAGGCGGCGCTAATTTTCGTCGCTCTGCGCCGCCTGGTAAAGCTTCGTCGCGCCGTAGGCGAGAATCGCGGGCTTGCAGGCGAGCAGAAGCACGCGGACAAAGCTGGTGAGAATCCGGCCGATCGGCAGACGATTGAGAATGAATCCTGCGAGCACCGCGTACGCGATCGAGCGCGTGGGATTTTCCCGCACATATTCTTCGGTCTGCTCTAGCACCTGCCCGAATTGATCCTTGGTGTAGCGGAGACTGCGCTCCGCGATATCGCCGGTGTCTTCTGTAAACTGTGCGTCCATGTTACCAAGAGTTCGAATAGCGAGGCCTTGTTGCGTGTTTGAAAAAGAGGGCGCGGAGCGAATGTTCGGCGCGCCCTTTTACCGCAAGGTCAGCCATACCGTCGCCGCGCCCACGCCGCGCGGAAAATCGGGGAGGGCACCTTCGCGATGAAATGTGCCCGCGCGTCGTGTCGTTTTAAGACAAAAGCGCGCCATCACTTCCAGCGCGCGCTCCTGGAGCGAGGAGCAATTTGTCGATAACAAGATCTTCGCTTCGCGTTCCGCCAGGTCCAGCGCCGTCAGCAACAGCTTCTCGAAGTCGTGTTCGACTTGAAAGGCTTTACCCCGGCGCGACCGGGAAAAAGTGGGCGGATCGAGGATAATGACATCGAACTTCTCACCGCGGCGTCTCATTCGGGGCAAAACTTCCGTGACATCATCGGCCAGAAAGCGGTGATCATTTGTGGTCAAAGAGTTGAGCGCAAAGTTTTCGCGGCCGCGCGCGAGCGATTTTTTGGAGAGATCGATGCTGACTGTTTTTGCGCCGACCGTGGCGGCGGCGACGGAGAACGAGCAGGTGTAGGCGAAGCAATTCAATAGATTCGCGGGTGCGATCTTGCGCACGAAACTGCGATTCGCGCGTTGATCGATGAAAAGGCCGACGGAATACCCGGCGCTGAAATCGATGCCGTAATGCACCATTCGTTCACTCGCCACGCTTTGTAGATTCGTCTCCTCCGCGCCCAGCACGCGGCGCGGCGCTTCGCGCTCGGCGTCGCGCTTGGGCAGGAAGCGCGCGAAAACTCGGTGACATTTGAAATCAACGTTGAGGGCCCAGAGACAAAGTTCGGTCTGGAGGCGTTCGAGGGCGACGTCATTTTTATACGAGATCAAAACGTCAACACCGAAACGTTCCACCCAGCCGTCGGGGAAGGTGCAGAGGCGGATCGCATCGGTCTGCTCTGCGATGAAAGTCCGGTGTAATTCCGGCGGTATCCATTCGGCAATATTCACAGTCGCTCGACGCTCGCTTCCCGTGCGTTCAATCCTGAATCGGCGCTGACCCCGATTCTGCGTCCGTCTCTTGCCCACGCAGCGGAGCGCGTTACACTTGCCGTCGCTGCCGCTCCGAGCTCACCATGCAACAGGTTACCGTCCGCGTTCCGGCGAGCACATCCAATCTCGGCCCGGGCTTTGACTGTCTCGGCCTGGCTCTGCGTCTCTATAATGATGTGACCGTGGCGCGGGCGCGCCGCACTTCCGTGGATGCCATGATGCAAGGTGCCGCCGCCGCATTTTTCCAGCGGGCCGGTGCGAAAAAATTTCAGTTCTCCTGTTCGATTGCAGGAAATATTCCGCCCTCGCGCGGGCTCGGCAGCAGCGCCAGCGTGCGTATGGGAGTGATGCACGCTTTGAATGAACTTTGTGATCGCCCCCTCCAGCGGTCGGACATTTTTGAACTTTGTGCCCGGCTCGAAGGCCATTCCGATAACGCCGCGCCCGCCGCTTTCGGCGGCTTTAACGTCGTGCGCGCTGCGCAGCGCCAATCCTTCACCGTCTCGGCGCAACTCCATTTCGTGTTGCTCATTCCTGCCTTCGAAATCCGGACGGATGACGCACGCCGCCTCTTGCCTTCCCGCATCGACCGGCTAGACGCCGTCAAGAGTTGCGGGAATGCGTGCGCCATCACCGCTGCATTTGCTGCGCGAGAATACGATAATCTGCGCGGTGCCTTTGCCGATCATCTGCACCAACCGTATCGCAAAAAGCTCATTCCTTTTTTTGACGAGACGATCGAGGCCGCCACAGGTGCAGGCGCGCTCGGCGCTTTTTTGAGCGGATCGGGTTCCACGATCTGTGCCGTGACTCTTCGCGCGCCCGAAAAAATTGCGCGCGCCATGCTGACCGCAGCCAAATCTCCTGACGCGCAAACCATCATTACGGCCGCCGACAATCGCGGCGCCCGTTTTTTGGCAAGCGCAGATCGCAAATCGCAAATCGCAAATTCCTAACGTGGGCCAGCGCACCGAAAACCTCGAGCAGTTCGCCATCGACGTCATCCTTGACCGCCGTCATGGCTTTCGCGCCAGCCTCCTGCGCGGAGTGCTCCACGTTCTCTCGGTGATTTACGAGCAGCTCGTTCAACTCCGGCTCTTTCTCTACCGCCATCGCATTTTTCGCGAGCGCACCCTCGGCTGTCTCGTCATCAGCATCGGCAACCTAACCGTTGGCGGCACGGGCAAAACACCGATCGTGGAAAAATTTGCGCGCGCGCTGCGGGCCGGCGGCCGTCGCGTCGCCATTCTTAGCCGCGGCTATAAAAGTGTGCCCGTTCCAGTCGAGCGCAGCGGCTGGCTGTGTTTTGGTCGCAAGAAGCTCGCACCTCCGCGCATTGTCTCTGATGGGAAAACTCTCTTGCTCGATTCTTTAATCGCTGGCGACGAGCCGTACATGCTTGCGCGCAATTTGAAGGATGTGATCGTGCTCGTTGACAAGGATCGCGTGAAGAGCGGGCTGTTTGCCATCGAGAAACTGAAAGCCGATACGCTTCTGCTTGATGACGGTCTGCAATACCTGCATTTAAAACATCGGCTCGACATTGTCCTCATCGATCGGCAGGCACCCTTCGGCAATGAGCATCTGCTGCCACGAGGAACGCTGCGGGAGCCGCCGAGAAATCTGCGACGCGCCAGCTATATTTTTATTACCAAGAGCAATGATCAATCGAACGAGGCGTTGATCGAACGCATCCGGCGTTACAATCGCACCGCCGAGATCATCGAATGCACGCACCAACCACTGCATTTGCAGGATGTCATCACGGGCGAACAACTCCCCCTCGAGAGGTTACGCGATACTTATATTGGCTCGATTTGCGGCATCGCGGCGCCGGAAAGTTTCGAAGATGGTCTGCGTAAACTTGGAGCGCACATTGAGCTGGCTAAACGCTATACCGATCACCATCGCTATCATGAAAGCGAGTTACAGAGTTTCATTAACCGTTGCCTGCGGCGCGATCTCGAGATGATCGTGACCACGGAGAAAGACGCGGTGCGCTTCCCGCGCCTAACGAAAACCGAAGTGCCGATTTGTTTTCTGCGGGTCGAAATTGAGATCTTGAGCGGTCACGAAAGCTGGGCTCAGTGCGTCGATCGCATTTGCAAGCCACAACCCATGCTTTCGCCCGAGCGTTTCTTCGCCTGATCCACCTTGCGCCTATGCCGGAAAAAACCCAACTCATCGTGGAAGGCCGAAAGCTGGCCGTTTCCAATCTCAACAAGGTCCTATACCCCAAAGCTGGGTTTACCAAGGGTGAATTAATCGATTACTACATTCGCATTGCGCCGGTGTTACTGCCGCATTTGCAAAACCGGCCACTGACCATGAAGCGCTACCCGAACGGGGTAGAAGGCGAATTCTTCTACGAAAAGAATTGTCCTTCGCATCGTCCTAGCTGGGTGAAGACAGCCAAGGTTTGGAGTGAAGGGAATAACCGGGATATGCATTACTGCCTGGCGCAGGATTTGCCCACGTTAGTCTGGGCCGCGAACCTGGCCGATATCGAGCTTCACACTTCGCTGGCGCGCAAAAGCAATGTCGCCAGACCTACCATGATGGTATTCGATCTCGATCCCGGCGGGCCTGCGGACATCGTGCAATGTTGTCAGGTCGGCCTTTGGTTACGTGAGTTACTCGCCGGGATGAAGCTCGATAGTTGGCCTAAGACCTCCGGTTCGAAAGGACTACAGGTCTATGTGCCGCTGAACACGCCGGCGGTGACTTTCGACCAGACGAAAGGGCTGTCTCGCGCGCTCGCCGAACACTTGGAGCAGGAACATCCAAAATTAGTTATTTCAAAAATGGCCCGGGCGTTGCGCGCCGGTAAAGTCTTTGTCGATTGGAGTCAGAACGACGAACACAAAACTACGGTTAACGTTTATTCCTTGCGGGCTAAAGAACAGCCGACAGTTTCCACACCCGTGACATGGAAGGAGGTGGAAACCACGCTAAAGAAAAAGGACGCCAAACTACTCGTATTTCCATCAACTAATGTCCTAAAGCGAGTCGAGAAGCTCGGGGACTTGTTCGAGCCGGTACAAACGTTAAAGCAGAAGTTGCCGAAGAAGTGGAGTTTTAGTAGCGCA
>JBDUCP010000027.1:0-12796 GCA_040003405.1 Verrucomicrobiota bacterium | reverse complement strand
TCGATCTGACTCATCATCGCTTCATTCGCGTGCCTGCCGGAGAGCAGCCCGGCGATCGCCGCGAGTACCGCCAATATCGCCGTACTCAACGCCACCCACGACATCCAACCCGGCCCGCCATGTTCGGCGGTGTGGTGGATGTGTTCGTGCAAATGCTCGAGCGGAACTTCGGCCTCTTCCATGCGGTAGAGTAGATTCCGGCAACCGCCATTCAAGAGCGAACCGTATTGGACGTTGCACCTTGCCTGTTCAAGGTTGCTCGTCCCTTCATTATGTCTCGCGAATACACCCTCCAGCGCGCGCCCTCGGCGACTGCTATCCAGATCGATTACGCGTCGGAGCTGAATGAACAGCAGCTCGCGGCGGTGACAGCATCGCCCGGTCCCTTACTCGTGATCGCCGGCGCGGGCAGCGGCAAGACGCGCACCCTCACTTATCGTGTGGCCTATCTGCTCGAGAACGGAATCGATCCGCGAAATATTCTCCTGCTCACCTTCACGAACAAAGCCGCGCGGCAGATGCTCGACCGTGTCGCGAATCTTTTGCCGGTCGATGCAAGTGGATTATGGGGCGGCACGTTTCACTCGATCGGGAATCGCATGCTGCGGCGGCATGGCAGCGCGCTCGGTTATTCGAGCGGATTCACGATCATGGATCGCGAAGATCAAAAAGATTTGATCGATACCGTCGTCGCCGCGGCGGGAATTAATCCCAAGGAAATGCGGTTTCCGAAAGGCGATGTGCTGGCGGAAATCTTCAGCTTTGTCATCAACACGGAGACACCGATGGATGCGTTGCTCGCGGAAAAATTTCCGTATTTTTTGCCGCTGCTCGAGCAAATCAAGGATGTGCACGCGCGCTACGAGCGAAAGAAAAAATCGACGAACTCGATGGACTTCGACGATCTGCTGGAAAAGACGCTGCGCCTGTTAAAGGAGCACGAAGACATCGCGGATTTTTACCGGCGTCAGTTCCAATTCATCCTCGTCGATGAATACCAGGACACGAACAAGATCCAGGCCGACTTCATCGACACGCTCGCCTCCGCACATCGTAACGTGATGGTAGTGGGCGACGACGCGCAATCGATCTATTCGTGGCGCGGAGCGAATTTCAAAAACATTCTGGCCTTTCCGCAGCGCTATCCGGATGCGCAGGTTTTTAAAATTGAGCTGAATTACCGCAGCGTGCCGGACATTCTGCGCGTGGCGAATGCCGCCATTGCCGCAAACGTGCAGCAATTTCGGAAAGAGTTGAGCGCGACGCGTCCGACGAATTCAGTGAAGCCCGCGGTGGTTGCGTTGAACAACGGAAGCGAACAGGCGCTTTTTGTGGCGCAGCGAATTTTGGAACTGCGCGATGAAGGCATCGAGCTCGATGAGATCGCGGTTTTGTATCGCTCGCATTATCACGCCATCGAATTGCAACTGGAGCTTTCGCGCCGTGGCATTCCTTACGTGATCACGAGCGGCGTCCGCTTTTTTGAACAGGCGCATGTGAAAGATGTGGCGTCTTTCATTCGGTTTGTGGCGAATCCGCGTGATGAGGTCGCATTCAAACGCATGGTAAGATTGTTGCCCGGTATCGGCGGCAAGAGCGCGGATAATCTCTGGCGCGCTTGGGAAAATGGTTTGAATGAGCGTGGGGAAATTTCTTCCTGGAGCGACCGGCTGCTTCCCATGCCAGTCGGCGCGCGTTCGAAGAAATCGTGGGAACAGCTCGCGCATACCCTCGATGAGATCGCGCCGCGCGGTCAGCCGAATCCGCCATCGGAAATGATCACGTCGATCGTGGAAGCGGTTTACGATGATTACGCGAAAGCAAATTTCACGAACTACGAATTACGCCACGAAGATTTGAATCAGCTGGCGGCATTCGCGCGTCAGTTCAAAGACGTGCACGAATTTCTTTCGCAATTGGCGCTCATCAGCAACGTCGATGCCGAGCCGGCGCTCGATCAAACAGCCGACAACGAAGCGGTTAATCTTTCTTCGGTCCATCAGGCAAAGGGGCTCGAGTATCACAGCGTCTTCGTCATCTGGCTGACGGACGGGATGTTTCCGAGCACACGCTCGCTCGACACGCGCGACGCGATCGAAGAAGAGCGGCGACTTTTTTACGTCGCGATCACCCGCGCACGAGATGAGCTTTACCTCACTTATCCGCAGATGCGGCTGAATGCCGGCTACGGCGATATGTTCCAACGCCCCTCGCGCTTCCTAAAGGAAATTCCCGCGCAGTTAATGGAGGATTGGCACGTGCGGCGTCACTGATTGTTCTCGTCGGATGAAATTGCCGCCGGAAAAAAAAATCGCGGGAGTCCTGGCGCCGCTCTTTGCTTTGCGCACTGAGACCGATCTCGGCATCGGCGATCTGGAGGCGCTGCGGCAGTTCATCGATTGGGCGCACTCGATCGGATTCAAGCTCGTGCAGCTTTTGCCGATTAATGAAATGGGCGGCGATCACAGTCCGTATAATGCAATCAGCGCCGTCGCCCTCGAGCCGACAACCTTGCATCTCGCGCCCGGTTCGCCGCCGGATCTCTTGCAGGAAGATTTCGATGAAGTCATGGCGAAGTTTGACTTGGAGAAGTTGCGCAAGGGGGCGGTAAAACACGCTCAAGTGCGGCAGTTGAAAATGGCACTGCTGGAAAAGGCGTTTGCGCATTTTTCGCGTCAACCGATGGCCGCTTCGTCAGACGCCGATGCTTTTGAATCCTTCGTCAAAGCCGAAGCCGCGTGGCTGGTCGATTACGCGTTCTTTCGCGCGCTCAGGGAAGAAAATGGCGACCGCGAAACATGGGACCAATGGCGCGACGAACATCGCAACGCGGACCTCGCGCGCGGCTGGCTGGCCGCGTTGCCGCCGGAGAAGTTGAGCCACTTCGTCGAGCGCATGCGCTTTTATCGTTACGTGCAATGGATCGCGCATCAGCAATGGACGGCGGTGAAAGCGTATGCCGAAGAGCGCGACGTCGCGTTGATGAGCGACATTCCGTTCGGCGTCAGTTATTACAGCGCGGATGTCTATGCGCGGCCGGACCGATTTGTTCTGCACTGGTCGGGCGGCGCGCCGCCGGAACCGTATTTTAAGGATGACGCCTTCACGCAGAAGTGGGGTCAAAACTGGGGCATCCCACTTTATCGCTGGGACTTCATGCGCGCGCGCAATTTCGAATGGTGGCGACAGCGCGTGCGGGGCGTGCGAAATATTTTTCATCTCTTTCGCATCGATCACGTGCTCGGCTTTTATCGCATCTACGCCTTTCCCTGGCGGCCTGAGTGTAATGCCGAATTCCTCTCGCTCTCGTACGATGAAATGCGCGCACGCACCGGCGGCGAAGTGCCACAATTTTATCCGCGCGCTGATTCCACCTGGGAAAATAGCGAAGCAAATCGGCGCGACGGCGAGGAATATTTGCGCGTCGTGTTGGAGGAGGCCGCTGCGACGCGCGTGGTCGGCGAAGACTTGGGCGTGGTGCCCGATTACGTGCGGCCGAGTTTGCATTCGTTAGGCGTGGCCGGCTTCAAAATCCCGCAGTGGGAGAATCATGCTGATGGTCGCTCCATTTCGGGCCTCGACTACGAGCGACTTTCGGTGGCGACCTACGCTACGCACGATCACAAACCTTTGCGTGCACTTTGGCAGGAAGCGTTCGGGAAGACCCGAGAAGCGGGTGAGCAAGCGCGGCAGGACCTGTCGAAGATCGCTGAGTTTGCCGGCGCACCAGCGCCGAACAATCGGGCCGATTTCGACACGGTGTTTTATCCGCGCATCATGGAAGCGCTGTTCCGCTGCGAATCCTGGATCGCCATCGTGATGATTACGGATCTGCTCGCGCGCAAAGATCGCTTCAATGTGCCGGGTACGGCCGCCAATTCGAACTGGAGCCGGCGCCTGCAAAAAACGGTTGCCGGTTTGCGCGCCAGTCCGAGCGTGCAAAAACGGGTGAGACTGGTGCGCCGTCTTCTGGAGAAGACGGGGAGAATTGAGCCGCGGACGGACACAGATTTTCACGGATAACAGCAAGGCGTCTTGAAAATCCGTGTTTGAAAGCCTGGCCTTGCATGTTCATGCTTCGTTGCAGCATCCGTCTTAAATCCGTAGCTAAATAAATCATGAACTCACCCATTAAAATCGCGATCACCGGCGCGGCCGGCCAAATTGGTTATGCGCTCGTTTTCCGCGTCGCCTCCGGCGCGATGTTCGGTCCGGAGCAACCGGTCGAACTGCATCTCATCGAAATTCCGACGGTTCTCGAAGCTCTCAAAGGCGTCGTCATGGAATTGGATGATTGCGCGTTTCCGCTGCTGAAAAATATCGTCGCCACGGCTGATCTGACGGAAGGATTTCGCGACGTGAACTGGGCCCTGCTTGTCGGTAGCGTGCCGCGCAAGGCGGGCATGGAGCGTGGAGATTTGCTCGGCATCAACGGCAAGATTTTCATCGGCCAGGGCCAGGCGATTGAAAAAAATGCGGCGAAAGATGTCCGCATCCTGGTCATCGGAAATCCATGCAACACGAATTGCCTGATCGCGATGAATAATGCGAAATCGATCCCGGGCGATCGCTGGTTTGCCATGACGCGTCTGGACGAAAATCGCGCGAAGGCGCAACTCGCACTGAAAGCCGGCGTGGATGTGACCGCTGTGACCAATATGACGATTTGGGGTAATCACTCGGCCACGCAATACCCGGATTTTTACAATGCGAAAATCAACGGCCGCCCGGCCGCGGAAGTGGTGGGGGATGAATCCTGGTTGAAGGAGGCCTTCATTCCGGCGGTGCAACAGCGCGGAGCCGCCATCATCAAGGCGCGCGGGTTTTCTTCCGCTGGTTCGGCCGCAAACGCGATCGTCGATACCGTCCGCGGCCTAACGACTGACACGCCGGACGGTGATTGGCACAGCGTCGCTGTTTGTTCTGATGGCAGCTACGGCGTCGAGGAAGGTTTGATCACATCATTTCCGGTGCGCACAGACGGCAACAAATGGGAGATCGTGCAAAACGTTCCGCTCAATGATTTCAGCCGCGAGAAATTCGACAAGTCGGTCGCTGAGCTGAAAGAAGAGAAGGCGCTGGTGAGCGGCTTGATCGGTTAGGGGGGCTCGTGCCCAATCAGCCGCTCCAAAGCCTCGCGATATTTCTGCGAAGTCTTTTCGATGATCTCTGCGGGAAGCGAAGGCGCGGGGGGATTCTTGTCCCAATCGAGCGTCTCCAGATAATCGCGCACGAATTGTTTGTCGAAGCTGGGGGGACTTTGGCCGACGACATACTGATCGGCCGGCCAGAAGCGGGAAGAATCCGGCGTCAGGCATTCGTCGATCAAGAGCAATTCGTCGCCCGAAAATCCGAATTCGAATTTGGTGTCGGCCACAATGATTCCGCAATCGGCGGCATGGGCGCGTCCAGCTTCGTAAATTTTCAGACTCAAATCGCGAACGCGTTCGGCGACCTCCTGGCCAAGCAGCCGACAGCATTCCGGCCAATCGATATTCTCGTCGTGCCCAGAATCGCGTTTGGTCGAGGGAGTGAATATAGGCGCGGGTAATTGCGAAGCGAGCTGCAAGCCAGGTGGCAGCGCCATGCCGGCCACGGCGCCAGTCTGCTGATACTCCTTCCAGCCGGAACCGGCCAGATAACCGCGCACGATGCATTCCACTGGCAGCGGCTGGGCTTTGCGCACGATCATGGAACGGCTGCGCAGTTGCTCGTGAAAAGGTGCCAGCTCTCGCGGGAATTTTTCGATGTCGGCTGTGATCATGTGGTTGGTCACAAAATCGAAACGGCGAAACCAGAAGGCGGAAAGTTGATTGAGGACGGCGCCTTTCTGCGGGATGGGATCGGGCAGGATCACATCGAAGGCGGAGAGGCGATCGGTCACGACGAAGAGAAGCGTCTCGCCGAGATCGAAGACCTCGCGCACTTTGCCGCTGCGTAGTTTTTTTATGCCGGGAAGTTCGATAATCGATTGTGGTGATGTCGCCATAGCTGCGACATCATTAGTGCATGGCCGGAATCGTCGTCAAACCGCGCGCGCGAATTTTGCACGGCCACGACTGGGTTTTTACCGGCGAAGTACTCAAGGCCTTTGGTAATCCGGCCGATGGCGAGGTGATCTCGGTAAAGGATGGAAGAGATCGATTGCTCGGGAGCGCGATTTATAATTCGAAATCGCAAATCGTGGCGCGACGCTTTTCGCGGCGGCGGCAAGATCTGGATCTCGATTTTTTCCAGCGCCGGATCGCTCAGGCGGTGGAGTATCGCGCGCGACGTGGGGTGAATGCGCGGCTCTGTCGCCTGGTCTGGAGCGAGAGCGATGGATTGCCAGGGGTAGTGATCGATCGCTACGGCGACGATTTGGTTTTGCAGACGCTCACACTCGCGATGGACTTACGAAAGGAATTGATCTGCGACGCGCTCGCAAGCGTGCAGGCGACGACGATCATCGAGCGTAACGACGCGCCGGTGCGGCGCGCGGAAGGTCTTGACCTAACGACTGGTATTTTGCGCGGCGATTTTCACGCGCAAACTGAATTCGAAATCGCAGGTGTCCGCTTCGCGGTCGATCTGCGGGAGGCGCAGAAGACCGGATTTTATCTCGATCAATTACCGCACTATCAAGGCGTCGCCGAACAAGCGTCCCGCAGACGCGTGCTTGATTGCTTCAGCAATCAGGGTGCCTTTGCGCTGACCTGTGCGCGCGCGGGCGCGGCGGAAGTGACGGCGGTGGAGGCAAGCGCAGACAGTCTGGCCGCGGCCAGAAAAAACGCGGAGCGCAACGATCTGCGGGTGGATTGGATTGAGCAGGACGTGTTTCAATTTCTGCGCGCAGCCGAGAAGTCCGGCGCAGAATACGATTTGATCATTCTCGATCCACCTTCTTTCACCAAAACGAAAGGCGGCCTGCACGACGCCTTGCGCGGTTATCGCGAGCTGCATGTGCGCGCTTTCAAATTGCTGTCACGCGACGGATTGTTGGCGACATTTTCTTGTTCGCATCACGTGAGCGATAGCATTTTTGATCAGGTCATCGCGGACGCGCTCGTGGACGCGCGGTGCTCGGCGCGGCGTCTGCGGCGGTTCGAGCAGGCGATCGATCATCCGGTGCTACCGACTTTACCGGAGACCGAATATTTTAAAGGCGCGCTTCTCGAAATGATGCCGGGGCGTTGAATGATGGATTCTGATGTGACCGCCGATTTTGCCGCGCTCGCGCCGTGGGTTTTTCGATTCCGCATCGGCGATGCCGATTATGGCGGGAAGGTTAGCGCGATTGACGATTCGCGGATCAAGCATTTTTTTCGATTCGCGCCGGAGGCGCACACGATCCTCGAACTTGGCTCGCTCGAAGGCGCGCATGTGTTTGAGCTGGCGCGCCATCCGCACGTGACGCGGGTTCTCGGGATCGAAGGACGCGCGGCGAATCTGCGCAAGGCGCAGCTCGTGCAGAAACTTTTGCGCGCGAAAAATACCGAGTTCGTCGAAGCGAATCTGGAAGAGTGCGACCTTACGCCATTCGGAAAATTCGATGCCGTTTTTTGCTCGGGCCTTCTCTATCACCTGCCCGAACCCTGGAAGCTGATCGCGCGTCTTCCCGCCGTAGCGCCGAAGCTTTTTTTATGGACGCATTACGCCGCGGAAGCGGAAGCCGAGCCGATGGGCGACAATCTGCGCGGGAAGATTCAAGGCGAAGGCGGCGCGGACGAGCCGCTGAGCGGCCTGTCGTCGATCTCGCGCTGGTTGACGTTGGGATCACTGATCAATGTGCTGACCATCCACGGCTACGAAAGCATCCATATTATCGAGCACGATCTGAAAAACGGGAATGGTCCGGCTGTCACCCTGAGCGCGGCGCAATCGCCCGACGTCGCCGGAAAAGTGGTGGAATTCTAAGGGGCGCCCGCTAATATCATGCAATCGCGCCGACCGTTTTATTACTGATCGTTAGGCGCACGCACTCATCGCCATGGCAGAACGAATTCGACCGATTGAACAAATGCTGGAGCTAAACGAGGAAGACGCGAACGCGCCCGAGCATCTCGATTCCCAAGTGCAAAAGGCGCAGGAGCAACTCCTGCAACTCAAGCGCCAACAGGAACAAATCGAGAAGCAGAAACGCGAGCTGGAGGAATTGAGCCGGCGCCAGGAGGAACTGGAACGCGGTCGCGCCGAGATGACGGATAAATTATCACGCTCGCTCGTTATCCTGGAACGTGAGGGCTACGATTCGCAGAAGAAACTGGAGCAGATTCGCACGACGCACGAAAGTTTTACGCAGCACTTGCAGTTGCTCGAAGCGATCGAGCCGAAGAGCTGGAACTCGACCGAGCTGCCGAAAGAATTGAGTCGCGCGCTGAGCACGGTGGATGATGCGCGCGCGGAATTCAGCCAGCAGCGCAGCCGTCTCGACGCCTCGAACAGCGAACACGTCGATCTGGATTTGCCGGAAACCGCCTCCAGTTTGTCCAGCTTCGGCGCCGCCAAATCTTTTCTGCAATGGATGCAAATTGGATTCGCCGTCAGCTTGCCGCTGATTATTTTTGGCATCATCGCACTGCTGATTTTTTTCTGGGCGACGACGAAGGCCCCGTGATTTCCCATGCCTCGCCGGTCGCATAAAGGCGCAACGCCGCTGGACCAGAAGCAGCAGGAACTCTCTTTGCGCGAAAGTAAAGTGCGCGACGAGATGGAAAAATTGCAGCGCGTGATTGAAGAAGCGCCGCGACGCGCGGAGGAGAATCTGCGCCGGCAGCAGCACGAATTATCAACGCGCGCGCACGAAGGAGGCGACCGCCTCAATGTCTCGTTAGGCCCCTCGGACAAATGGGGAAATATCGGCCGCTACGATGTGCCGCGCGTCGCGCTGCGCAAGGAACGACGCGAAGGCCGTTTCATTTTTTTGTGTCTGTTTATCCTGCTGACCGTGGTCGTCGTATGGCTGGTGAGTCGCTTTCTTTTGTAGCCGTTGCCGGATGCCCGAGACTCCTGAGATCGACGTCGCCTACGTCGCGAATTTGGCGCGCTTGCAGCTGAGCGAAGGAGAGACCCAGCTTTTCCAAACGCAGCTCAATCGGGTGCTCGGCTACGCCGAAAAATTGCGCGAGGTGGACACGACGCAGGTAGAAGCCGCGGCCCACGCCGTGCCGCTCTTCAATGTTTTTCGCGAGGATGAGCCGCGCGATTGGCTCAGCGCAGAGGAGGCGTTGCGGAACGCGCCGCACCAGGTAAACGGCCTTTTCATTGTCACGAAGGTCGTGGAATGATCGCGCTCGAATTGCCGGCGCTGGACATCGCTCAACTGCAAAATCTTTTGCGCCGGCGCGAAGTTTCGCCGCGTGAAGTGGTGGCATCGTTGCAGGAGCGAATCGCAGCCGTTGATCCCGCGATCGGCGCTTATCTCTCGCTCGATTTCGACGCGGCGTTGCGCGAAGCGGAGACCGCGGATGTAAATTTGCCGCTCGGCGGAGTGCCGATTGCGATCAAGGACATCATCAGCGTCGCGGGACAACCGTGCACCTGCGGGTCAAAAATTTTGGAAAACTATCGCGCGATCTACGACGCAACCGTCATCACCAAACTCCGCGCGGCGGGCGCGATTCCGCTGGGCAAAACGAACCTGGACGAATTTGCGATGGGATCATCCACCGAAAATTCGAGCGTGAAGGCAACGCGAAATCCCTGGGATCTATCGTGCGTGCCAGGCGGATCGAGCGGCGGATCGGCCGCGGCCGTCGCGGCGGATGAAGCGTTCGCCGCGCTTGGAACCGACACCGGCGGATCAATCCGGCAACCGGCCGCATTATCAGGCGTGGTGGGTCTGAAGCCGAGTTATGGGCGCGTCTCACGTTTCGGTCTGGTGGCGTTCGCCTCGTCGCTCGATCAAGCGGGACCAATCACGAAAACGGTGCGCGATGCTGCGCTCTTACTGAATGCGATCGCGGGGCATGACGTCCGGGATTCGACGAGTTTGAATGAAGCGAAGCCTGATTACACTGCGCTACTCGGGCGCGATCTGCGCGGCGTGCGTATTGGCGTGGCAAAAGAATACATGATCGACGGCATCGATCCCGCGGTACGAGGCGCGTTCGATGCCGCGGTGGCGCAGCTGCATTCGTTGGGTGCGGAGATGGTGGATGTTTCGCTGCCTCACACCGAATATGCTGTGGCCACGTATTACGTTATCGCGACAGCGGAAGCGGCGGCGAATCTGGCGCGGTTCGATGGCGTGCGCTACGGACATCGCGCGGCGAACACGCAAAACCTGTTCGAGCATTACGCCCGCACGCGCGCGGAAGGCTTCGGCCCCGAAGTGAAGCGGCGCATCATTCTCGGCACCTACGTTCTCAGCTCGGGCTATTACGATGCGTATTACATGCGGGCGCAAAAGGTGCGGCAATTGATCCGGCAGGATTTTGCGCAGGCCTTCGCAAAGGTGGACGCGATTGTCTCGCCTACTTCGCCGGTGCCGGCATTTCCGCTGGGCGAACGCACCTCCGATCCATTGCAAATGTATCTCGCCGATATCTTCACCATCGCGGCTAATCTCGCCGGCATTTGCGGCATCAGTCTGCCCTGTGGTTTTGCCACGAGCAAAAGCGGCAGCGCGTTGCCGATCGGTTTGCAATTGCTGGGGCGCTCGCTCGACGAAGCGCGCATTCTGCAAATCGCGCACGCTTTCGAGCAGAGCACCGCATGGCACCAGCGGCGGCCACCGCCAGTGGCCTAACGAGCGGTCTGCGCGGGCGAGACGATCCGTTTGCGCACCACGCTCTGCGGTTTCTCGCTGATGCCGAGGTAAATCCGGCCCACATATTCGCCGAGAATGCCGAGGAGAAGTAGTTGCGTGCCGGAGAGCAACAGCATCGCGGCCATGAGCGAAGTCCAGCCGGTCGGATTTTTGCGGACGAGATGTTCGAGCACGACCTCAACGACGGCGAGAAAGCCGAGCGCGCTGGTGAGCAGCCCGGCACAAGTCATCAGGCGCAGCGGGATGATGGAGACGTTGATGAGCATGCTGAGCCAGAGCCGGATGAGCTTGCGCAAGGTGTAGCCGCTGCGGCCCTGGGCGCGCTCGACATGACGCACGCGTACGGCGCCGGCGTTTTGCGTGATCTGGAAAATGAGGCCGTCGATGTAGGGCTGCGGCGTGCGCGATTTCGCCAACTCATCGGCCACGAGGCGGGTGAAACAACGGAAGCTGGAGAGATAAAGTCTGCGCGGTTTATCGACGACGAAATCGGCGATGAAATTAGTGATGGCGCTGCCCACGTTGCGCCACCAGGCGTGTTCCTTGCGCTCGTAAATGGCATAGACGACATCGCGCTTCTCCGCTTCGGCGGCGGCGAGAAGCTTGGGCACTTCCGACGGCGGATTTTGCAAATCGTCGTCCATGGTGATGACGTAGCGGCCCTTGCTTTCGCGCACGCCGGCGAGCACGGCATTATGCTCGCCAAAATTGCGCGAGAGACTGAGCAGCGTGATCGGGATGAGGCTTTGTTCGGCCAGCGCAGCCGCCACTTCCTCGGTGTCGTCGCGACTGCCGTCGTTGACCAGGATTAACTCGCAGCCGCCGCTGATCTCGAGCGTGCTCAGCTCGCGGCAAAGCGCCGGCAGCGTCGAGGCTGCATTAAAGAGCGGGATGACGATGCTGAGGTGGGGAGTGGAATCATCCATGTTTGCGCGCGAAGGCCAGGAGCGATGTGCCGAAAGGCAATGATAGATGACGGCTCATGCTTAATTCAAGCAGTGCTATGCGTTGCAGAATCGCATTCAAAAATGGCGGCAGCGGTTTGAGGTCGGAGCGAGGTTGTTTATGCGACGGACGCACACGGCTTAGCCAACGCGCGAGCGCGATCGGCGGCATGAGCGTTGCGTTCCAGTAAGTCATTCGTGGCACGGCGAAACCCTCCGCCGCGAGCAGAGCGCGCAACTGCGGGCGCGTGTAACGTCGATCGACATCGACCGCCTCGTCGTGCGCGCCGCGCAGAAAATCAAACGCGGCCAGATTCACCACCAGCGCACCGCCCGGGCGGAGAACGCGGCGAGCTTCATGCAACGCCAGCGCGTCATCTATGCCGGCGTGCGTGAGCACATCGAGGGAGAGCACGAAGTCGAAAGAATCTTCGGGGAAGGGCAGCTCGTTGACGCTACCGTGGAGCAATCGCGCGCCGGTGCCGCGCGCTGCGGTTACCGCCAAAGCGTATTCGCTCTGGTCGATCCCGGTGAGATCGGCCTCGGGAAATTTTTGCCGCAAGACGTGCAGCATACCGCCCGCGCCGCAACCGGCATCGAGCAGAGAAAAACGCGGCGAAGCTGCCGCGAGTGAATCCGCCACATGCTGCCGCAGCGCCTGATACCACCAGTAGGAATCTTCGACCGCGCGCATGATGTCGTGTTCGTGCGGCGTCATGGCGAATTCTCGGCAAAGCACCCGCCATCGTCGAGGCGATAGAAGGCCGGGCCATCGGCGTCAACGGCCCAAAAGGAAACTTTCGCGCCGGGCGGAATGGCATTCCTCGGAAACGTCAGCGTCCATCCGGCCCACAGTTGATCGCGGTGACGCCGCCACGCATCGAGGTCCGCCCGCTGGACGACGGAATCGGAAATGGCGCAGGCGATCCATTCCTGATCGCCCGGATTTTGATAGGCCATCGCGACGCAATCAGGCGGGCGGCATTTCTCATTCAAGAGCGCCCAGCCGGATGCGCGCGACGATTCGCCCGTCGCGGTCACCGTCTCGCAGGCGCCGGATGCATCCTTCCCATTGGCCACGGAATGAGCAAAGGCGCTCACC
>JBDUCP010000163.1:0-3810 GCA_040003405.1 Verrucomicrobiota bacterium | reverse complement strand
GTGTGCGGGCGTCACGGATTTCCGCAAAAGTTCTGCAAATCACCAATCGCTCCGCGTAGGCAACACCGGTGTGCAGCCGGGCCACCTGCGAAAGCGCTACGTCCAATGCCTTATCCAGAAAACGATCTTCGACATAGATCGCTACGCCCAGAACGCCGATATCTCCGGCGACAAATTCCGGAAGAAATTCCTTCGCGATGACGTCCTGGTCCCCTCTCCATTGCAAACCCAAGGGCAAATCAAAATGCATGTCGACCAAACCATCTTTATGCAGACGATTGATCCGTGTTTCGATCAACTCCGAGTTACTCATGGTCCCAATCACAACGACTGTGTCTTATTCGAATGCGCCCGCGATCTGGTTCTCGACACGATGCCATATAAAGCCAAAATCCAAATCGCGCCTAACGGAAAATAGCCGGGCAACCATATCCGCCAATGCGACATCAAGTTCAAGGCGACAAGGCAATACGCGGCCGTAAAAGCGAGCGCTCCGAGCACAAGAAAGGAACGCGAGATTTTGGCGACGTAGCCCGCAGCGAACACAGCGAGTCCCAGCACGAATAAATCGAAGACCCGGCTGATGCGATGCAGATACAGATTGCTCTGAATGGTGGCGATGGCGGTGGCGAAAACATCCGGCGGCGCCAGCGGATTGGCCGGAGTCCGCGCAAGAACGATGTCATTCCGGATGTTTGCGAGCTCCGCCGCCGCTGCTGTGTTCTGACCCCTCTGCTGCGCGGCGAGAAGCAATTGATTCAAGGCCAGACGACGCGTGTTCTGAGCCGCCAGTGGATTGATCAACAAAGTGCCCTCCGCGTTGATTGGAATTCTTCGATTACCGGGCAGTAAAATTTGGTTGGGAAGTTCAATCTTCACTTCCGCCGGCGTAATTCGCAGCCAAAGAAGAACAGCTTCAAGTGCGAACGAAGGAATCACCTCACCGCGATAACGAAAAAGCAGCGGCACATGGAGATCGTCCACCACTTCGCCCGGCAAATTAATGAACCCGGGCGTGGAGATGAGGCGCATATCCTCGTTAGGCTGTCGTCCCATTCCCGAGAACTCGACGAGAAATCCGCGGTTGCCGGTCACCTGGTTGAATGTAGGAAACTCCGGCGGAGCCTGGTCTGGGTCGGGAGTGTTTGTTAGTTCCGCGCCTAACAAAAGCTTCGGCACGCGCATGGCTTGATCGAGAAAAACCTGCTCCTGATCCTTGTCCCGCTCGCGCCATTTCAGGATGCTCTCGAACGCAACGACCGTCGGTTGAAATTCAAGAATCGATTGCAAAAAAAGCGCGTGCTCGAGCGGCGAAATCGCCGCGCCCCCGCCGTGCAGAAATGCTTCGGTGGAATCTTCCGAGCCCTCATTTTTTTTCCCTAGTGGCCGATCACGACCGATTTCGACCACAGTAAGTTGCGGCGCCGCCACGGGTGGCTGGGCATTGCGCAAAAGCCAGCGCAGAAAATTCTCCTCCAGTTTTTCGAAGCGCGGCTCGCGCAGAAGCAAAATGCCGAGCAGCAGGACCACAAGCACCGGCCAGAAGGAAAATCGCCGCATTGGGCGAAAGTGAAGGTGTCGATGGAAGGGTGACAAGTGAAAAGATTCACTTTGTCAGTTCGAGAGCGATCAGCGACTTAACTCGAGCATGCGCAGAATCGGCGCTTCCGCACGTTTGCGCAGTGGCTCTGGTAAAATTATTTCGGGCTGCATGTGCAGCAATGCATCGTACGCTTTTTGCAGCGTGTTCATTTTCATGAACCGGCATTCGGCGCAGGCGCAATGATCCGTCGGCCCAGGAATAAAAGTTTTGCCGGGGATTTCCTTTTTCAATCGATGCAGCATTCCGGCTTCCGTAACGACGATAATTTCGTGGGCCGGCGATTCTTTGCAAAACGTTACCATCTTTTCCGTCGAGCAAACTTCATCGGCCAGCATGCGCACGGCGTAGGTGCACTCCGGATGCGCGACGAGAGGCGCATCTGGATATTCCTCGCGAATTTTGCCGATGCTGCGCGCCGTGAATTCAATGTGCACGTAACAATTCCCCTGCCACAAATCCATCTTGCGGCCGGTGCGCTCGATCACCCACGCGCCGAGATTTTGATCGGGCACGAAGAGGATGTTGCGATCGGCCGGCGCGGCCCGCACGATTTTTTCGGCGTTGCCGCTGGTGCAAATGACGTCGGAGAGCGCCTTCACCCCGGCGCTGCAATTGATGTAGGCAATGACGTAATAATTTTTGTCGGCGTGCGCATCGAGAAACGCCTTTAGTTTTTCCGGCGGACACGATTCGGAAAGCGAACAGCCGGCATCCAGGTCGGGAAGAAGAACGCGTTTGTGGGGGTTGATGATCTTGGCTGTCTCAGCCATGAAGTGAACGCCGCAAAAAAGAATTACTTCGGCATCTGTCTTGGCCGCCTGATAACTCAGGCCTAACGAGTCGCCGACATAATCGGCGATGTCCTGCAATTCCGGAACCTGGTAATTGTGCGCCAGGATGACAGCATTTCGTTCGCGCTTGAGCGCCAGCAACTCTTCCGCGAGATCAACGCCGAAATTTACAGCGGCACTTACCATGGATTACTGTCGCTGCGCTTCATGGATACTCAAACCTATCGGCTCGGCTTCATCGGCGCGGGCAAACTTGCCGGCTCGGTCATTCGCGGATTGGTGCGGGCGAAATATTGCGCGCCGCGCGAAATCATTGCCAGCGAACCTAACGAAACGTTGCGCCACGCTTTGCGTGATGAGGTTAACATTCACGTCACCGCGGAGAACGGAGAGGTCGCGGAGCAGGCGGAAATTATTTTGCTGGGCGTGAAGCCGGCGGTGGTGCTGCCAGTTCTGCGCGTGGTGGCATCACTACTCGATAATAAGATCGTGATTTCGCTGGCGGCCGGCGTTCGCTTGGAAGCAATGCAATTGGCCGCGAACGCGCGATTTATGCGCGCCCTGACAAACACGCCGTCTGCCATTTGCCGCGGTGCCACCGCGCTCGCCCGCAGCGCGCGGACGACCGGTGAAGACGTCGACATGACGCGAACACTTTTCAGCGCGATCGGCGTAGTCGTTGAAGTGAGCGAATTGCAGATCGATGCAGTCACCGCGTTGTCCGGAAGCGGGCCCGCTTTTGTTTACACCGTGATTGAAGCGCTGGCCGATGGCGGAAAACAAATGGGGCTCGCCCCGGAGGTTGCGCTCACGCTTGCTACGCAAACCGTTCTTGGCGCGGCGCAGCTCGCCAGCGAAAGCATGATGTCGCCGGAGGAGTTGAGAAAAATGGTGGTTACGCCGGGCGGCACCACGGCGGCCGGGCTCGCCGCGATGGCAAAATTGAAAACCAGTGAAGGTTTGATCGCGGCGGTGAAAGCGGCAACAGAGCGCGGCCAGGAGATGGCGCGAGAAAACTCATAGCGCCTTTCGCATTGCTTCGAGCGGCGCCTCGCGGCCAAACCAAGTCTCAAACGCCAGCGCGCCCTGATGCAGCAATAGCGATAATCCATTCGCGGCGCGCGCGCCGACTTCATTCGCGGCCGAAATAAACGCGGTGGGGCGCGGAGCGTAAATCGTGTCGTAAACCATCAGGTGCGGCGCGAGCAGGCCCGCCGGGATGGGCGAGGCGTCTGTCCGATTCAAACCAACAGGCGTTGCATTCACAATTAGATCGGTATTGCCGATCTGAGATCGGAACGCACCTTCATCCCACGCCACCGCCTGCAAGCGCGACATCGGACCGAACACTTTCGGACCAGCGAAAAGATCGCGAAGTTCATCAGCGAGCTTCTTCCCTTTATCGAAAGTGCGATT
>JBDUCP010000026.1:0-13087 GCA_040003405.1 Verrucomicrobiota bacterium | reverse complement strand
GGCGGCTTTGTCAAATGGCGCGCAAGACGTGGCGCAACGTCCTCAGGCTAAGGTCGAGTAAGGAAAAAAACCTTTGGTTGCTGCTGCGATTACTCCGCGGCCTACCTACGAACATGACTGGGCCAAGCGTTCTTTGGATCGCGCACACGCGGTGACAGAGCAGAGCAGTTGGCCAAGAAGCGCAAGGCGGAGCAATCGCCGTAATTGACGATAGCAAGCCAGTTCACAGCTCTTCGCCGATTCTGAAGATGATGACCTTTCGACCGCGATAATCCTTAATATGCAGTACCGCCTGCGCGCGGCCGAGTGACCATTGGGCGCTGATTTCGGCCTCTCTTTCGTTCGCTGGTTGGACGAGCAAATAGCGCGCATGCGGCGGAACATCTGCAACGGCGCTGACGTAGATCAATTTGCGGTGAACGTAAAACAGGTAGGGCTGAAAATCTGGATCGACGGCATAGAGCGGCTCGGAGATTGGCGCGAGGGCATCGATCTGCGCCGCGATTGGTTTCAATTTTGCGCGGCGTTGCAAACGCGGAACGACAAATAACGCGTAGAGACAAGCCAGCAATCCCGCAACAACTGCTATTTGCAAAACGAGAGACGAGCGGCGTTCGGGCGAAAGAGTCTTGTGCCCTAACCAGCTGGGCCATCGCAGTTCCTGCGCGGAAAGAGTCATCGCCAGCAGCCAGGAAGCGGGGACCAGAACCGGCAGGGCATAACGCGGGAGCGCTCCCGGCAGAAGGTTGACGGCCAGGAACGGAATGACACAACTCCAAAGTAGAACACGCGATAGATTAGCTTCGGCTTGGGTCGCAAATTTTGCCTGGCAAACCAAGGGCAGCAACAAGGTCCACGGCACAAAATACGCGAGACTACGCGGAATATTCTGGAGCCAATGGCCCAGCGCGAAGTCAACGCCGCCGAGCCGGCCGGTAAGTTGCGCAGACCAATGCTGAGCGAGATTAACGCCGCGCATGACTTCCCAGTAAGGAACGGCCCAGGCCGCAAAGATGCCCAGCATGATAATGATACCAGCAAGATGCGCTAGGTGCGCCCCTGACCGCAGCTGGCGTGCGCCGAAGAGAACAGCGAGGACCACCGCGTAGAAGAAGAAGAGATGCAGCGGTCCTTTCGCTAACAAACCGAGTCCAAGAAAAATCCATGGCACTGTCCACGTAAGCCATGGGGAACGACGTTCCTGCCACCAGCTCAGCCAGCAGATAATGGCGAGACCGAAGAGCGAAACATAGAGCGCTTCGATTTCAATCAGCCGACCTTTTTCGATCATGCCGAAATTGGTCAGCCAAATGAGCGCGGCCATGAGTGACCCGCCCGCACCGAGGCTCACGCGCGCAACGGTGATAAAAGCGAAGGCAACAGCAAGAACAGAAAGGACCGAAGGCATACGCGCGGTCCATTCATTACGGCAGCCAGTTAGCTTAAAGGACGCCGCCACCAGCCAGTTTACTAGCGGAGGCTTGCGCAGATACGGCTTGTTGCCGAATTTTGGCACGAGGAAATCCCCGGTTTCGAGCATCCTCACGGCCGGGAGAATGCGGCGGCCTTCTTCGCCTTTGATTTCCAAGGAGCCAAGACCAGGCAGATAGAGCGTGGCCCAAAGAGCGAGCACGATCAGAGCTGAAAGCCACACCGTCGGGCGAAAAAGCGTCGTACTCGTGCTCATGCTGGTGATCGTATTCGCGATGTCCTACGACTTTTCCTCGTGCCCCGTCGCTTCTGTTCCGAGCACACTGGGGTAATCATTAAGACATTCCTATGAAAAAATTCCCGGAGCCTTCATCGCTCCTGTTTTTTAAGAGCGGAGCTATTCTCCTGGCTCTTCGTTGGCGGCTCGCAAATAAAGGACGAGCGAGGTCTTAACTGCTGAGCCGCAGCCCGGCAGCGAGTGTCCATCGGGACATCGCAGCTTGACTCATTGCCGCCGCGAACATACTTTGGCGGCCTAGTCCGCGATGGATTGGAGTGGGAGCTGGAATCCCACTCTTTTTCGTCTGCGGGCTAGATGCTTTTATGAATGCTGAGTTTATTGCCATGCTGGATTACCTGGAGCGCGAGCGCGGGATCAAACGCGAGATCCTCCTCGAAGCGGTCTCGAACGCGCTGCTCTCGGCGTCGAAAAAAAGCGTGAGTGCGTCGCGCGATCTGCGCATCGACATCAACCCGAAAACTGGCGAAATCCGGGCACTGGCCAAATTGCTCGTGGTCGAGGCTGTCACTAATCCCGCGGACGAAATTTCTGTCTCTAAGGCGCACAGAATCGATCCGAAAGCCGTCGTCGGTGGCGAAGTGGAAGTCGAAGTGACGCCACGCAACTTCGGCCGAATCGCGGCCCAGACGGCGAAGCAGGCCATGATGCAGCGCATTCGGCAGGTCGAAAAGGAAATGATTTACGAGGAATTTAAGGATCGGGCAGGCGAGATCGTCAGCGGCACCGTGCGCCGATTCGATCGCTCCGATGTGATTCTCGATCTCGGAAAATTCGAGGCGATCATGCCGCAGCGCGAGCGCGTCGTAGTCGAGGACTACAACGTCGGCGACCGCCTGCGCGCGTATGTGGTCGCCGTCGAAAATGGAATTCGCGGACCCGAAATCATCGTGTCGCGCAGTCATCCAAATTTTGTGCGCCGCCTTTTCGAGTTGGAAGTCAGCGAGATCAACGACGGCACGGTGGAAATTCGCGGGATCGCGCGTGAAGCCGGTTACCGCACCAAAATCGCAGTGACGAGCGCGAACGCGAAAGTCGATCCGGTAGGGGCGTGCGTCGGCATGCGCGGGTCGCGGGTGAAAAATATCGTGCGAGAACTCAACAACGAGAAGGTGGACATCATTCGCTGGAGTTCCGATCCAAAAGAATATGTCCTTGAAGCGCTCAAGCCCGCGAAGGTTAAGAATCTCGTCTTCGATGTGGAGAAAAAGAGCGTGCAGATTTCAGTCGATGAAGATCAGCTCTCGCTCGCGATCGGAAAAAAGGGACAGAACGCGCGACTCACTTCACGACTCACTGGCTGGGAGATCAATATTGATCGCGACGCCTCGGCCACACAGGCGGTGGAACAGAAAGTCGAACAGGCAGCGCAGAGTTTGGCCGGCGCACTGCCCATCACTGCGGAACAAGCGATCGCATTGGTAAAGGCGGGCTTCACCAATCTGGAGGGATTGCGCGACGCGGCAGTGGAGGATTTGGTCGAAATTCTCGCGGTCGATGAAGCCAAGGCGCAGGAAATTCACGCTGCCGTGCATCAGGAGAGTGCGGCTTCCTAAGATGCCAACACGCACCACGCCTAAGACCGCAGCGCGCAAGCCGACAACGGCTCGCAAGACGATTAAGACGGCTGCTCCCGCCACGGCGGAGCCGAAGCGCAAAGACGTGAGAGGCTCGGAAGCGGCTGCCAAACCTTCGCGCACACAGTCTCCCGTAGCGGCGAAGAAAACAGCCGATATACCCGAGACGCCGAAGCCGGCACCGCGTCCCGTCATGGAAACCGTCTCGTTAATCGACGAAAAAAAACCGCGACCGAAACGAGTGGAGGCTGACGCCGCGACCAAGCGCTCATTCTTACCGCCGATCTCTCGCATCCGCGCCACGCCCGAGCCAGCGAAGCCGGCACCTCCCGCGAAGGTGGAAACTCCCGTGGCACCCGCGCCGCCGGCCGAGACCGCTACGCCAGAGGCAGCAGTCGCTTCGGGTGAGCCAGAAGCTGAAGCGCAAAAAATCATTCACATCAAACCGCCGATCATCGTGAAGGATTTGGCGCTGCAACTCGCGGTGAAAAATTTTCAGCTCATTAAGGAGCTGATGGATGATTTCCAAATCTTTGCCAATCCAAATCTCACAGTCGAACCGGATGTCGCGACCCAGATTTGTGCGAAACACGGATTCGTTTTTGAAATGGAGCGGCGCGAAAAAGGCGCGGGCGTTCACAAAGTCGAGCAGGTGGTGGTCGCGCCGCCGCCGCCAGTCATTGAGAAGGAAGAAGAACTTAAGACGCGGGGCCCGATCATTACGTTCATGGGACACGTGGATCACGGCAAGACTTCGCTCATGGATGCGATCCGCAAGACGCGAGTGGCGGCCGGCGAAGCGGGCGGAATCACGCAGCACATCGGCGCGTACACGGTCGATTACAAAAATACGCGCATCACTTTTCTCGATACTCCGGGCCATGCCGCGTTCACTGCGATGCGCGCACGCGGAGCGCATGTGACTGATATCGTCGTGCTCGTGGTCGCGGCGGATGACGGCCTAATGCCGCAGACGATCGAAGCGATCAACCACGCCAAGGCGGCCGAGCATGTGAAGATCATGGTGGCGATCAACAAGATTGATTTGCCTGGCGCGAACATCGATCGAGTGAAGAAGCAACTGCAGGAACGTGAGTTGTCTCCGGAAGATTGGGGCGGTGATACCATCGTGTGCGAGGTCTCCGCGACCAAGGGAACCGGCATCGATCACCTCCTCGAGATGATGGCGCTGCAAGCGGAGGTCATGGAGTTGAAAGCGTCGCCGACCGCAACCCCGCGGGGCACGGTCATCGAAGCGCAAGTGGAACCAGGGCGCGGTCCGATCGCCACCATTATTGTGCAGATGGGTACGCTGAAAACGGGCGATCCATTCATCTGCGGCGATTATGGCGGCAAAATAAAATCGCTGATCGACGATCGCGGGAAGCCGATAAAGGAAGCTGGCCCTTCCACGCCCGTGAAGATTCTCGGGTTCAGTGGGCTGCCTCATGCGGGCGATGAATTTCTCGTAATGGAATCGGAACGCTCCGCCAAGACCTTGAGTGAGGAACGCCTGGTCGATCGCCGTGCCGACAAACTTAGCGCGCCGCAACGCGCCACGCTCGAAAGTCTACTGGAAGCGGCCGACGGAAAAAAACATCTGCGCATCGTTCTGAAATGCGATGCTCAAGGATCCCTCGAAGCGCTCACCGCAGCATTGAGCCAAATCGAGAGCAAGAAGATCGATTTGGAGACCATTCACGCAGGCGTCGGTCCGATTTCCGAATCCGATATTTTGCTCGCGAGCGCGTCCAACGCGGTGGTGGTCGGCTTCAACGTGAAGGTCGAAAGCATGGCCGTGAATGTGGCAAAACGCGAAGTCGTCCAAGTCAAACTTTACAGCATCATCTATGAGCTGATCGATCAAATGAAGGAAGCGATGGCCGGCTTACTCGATCCGGAACATCGCGAAACCGTCATCGGTCACGCAGAAGTAAAACAAATTTTCAAGCTCAGTCGCGGCATCGTCGCCGGCTGTCTGGTCAACGACGGACGTATTGCTCGCACGGCGCGGGCACGGGTGTTGCGACGGCGCCAGCCCGTTTACGATGGCGGATTATCAACGCTGCGCCGTTTCCAGGACGACGTGAAAGAAGTGCGGGTCGGCCTCGAGTGCGGCATCAAGCTCGGTGACTTCAACGAATACCAGGTAGGCGACATCATCGAGTGCTATCAGCTCGAAGCAGTCGCGCAAAAATTGTAGCGCGAGCCTCCCGCTCGCGAAGCACACGAATGCAAGCTGGAAGCTTGCATAGCTAATGAAACATCGACTTCTCCGCGTGAACGAACTCCTGAAACGCGAGTTGAGCACCATCCTCACCCGCGAGATGAATTTCGACGGCGTGCTGGTGACGCTGAACCAGGTGGATGTCACGCCCGATCTCAAACACGCGCATGCGTATGTGAGCGTCCTCGGCCCGAAAGAAGGTCAAACTGCGGCGATGGAAAAGCTGAAGGAAAACCGGATCGTTCTGCAGAGCGCGCTGGCGAAGAGCGTCGTTTTGAAATACACGCCACAGCTTGTTTTTCATCTGGACGATTCCGTGGAGCGGGGCACCCGCGTGATCGAGATTTTACAGCAGATCGAAATTCCCCCGGCGGAAATGGAATGAATCAGTCCACCTTTGCCGAGATTGGCGCGCTCCTGCGACGGCACGAGCGTTTCGCTGTGCTCAGTCACGTTCGCCCCGATGGTGACGCGCTCGGTAGTCAGCTCGCCCTCGCCCTTTCCTTACAGCAACTGGGCAAAACCGTGCGGGTGTGGAATGAAGATGGGCTGTTGGAAAAATACAGCTTTCTTCCGGGCGGCGAAAATCTCCAGCGGCCACCGCGCGAACGCGAAGATTTCGACGTCGCCATCGCGCTCGATACGGCGACGCAGGTTCGTCTCGGCACCGCCGCGGAATCCTTGGGCCGCGTCGAAAAATGGATCAACATCGATCATCATCCCAGTAATCCGGGCTACGGAGATTTTGTTTACATTGATCCCACCGCGCCTGCCACTGGCCAGATTCTCTTCGAATTATTAGCCGCCGAAAAATTCCCGATCGATCACGCCATTGCCGAAAATCTTTTCGTCGCCATCTCAACCGATACCGGCTCATTTCAATATTCCAACACGACCGCGCGCACATTTGAAATCGGCGCGGAACTGCTGCAGCTGGGCGTGGAAGTCGGACGCGTTAGTCAGCTCCTGTACGAAAATTATCCCCGCCGGCGCACTGAATTGCTGCGCGAATTGCTCGGCACGATGCGCTTCGAAGCGGACGGCAAGATCGCCAGCTTCAGCCTGAGCTTACAAGTCGCCGCGCAGCTCGGAGTGCAGCCTGAAGACAACGAAGGATTGATCGACCATCTGCGCGCAATTCAAGGCGTAATGGTGGCAATTTTTTTCGAGGAGCTGCTTGCAGGCAAGGTGCGTGTCAGTATGCGCTCAAAAAGCGACGCCGTTGACGTCTCCGCTCTTTGTCAAAAGTTTGGCGGCGGCGGACACACCCGCGCAGCCGGCGCTCGAGTTCGCGGCACGCTGGCGGAAGTAGAACAGAAAGTCCTCGAAGAAATTTGCCATGTCATTAACTGCAACTCCTGACGGCGTCCTGCTGGTAGATAAAGCGGCCGGAATGACATCGCACGATGTCGTCGCACTCGTTAGGCGGCGACTGCAAATCAAAAAAGTTGGCCATTGCGGCACGCTTGATCCAATCGCAACCGGATTACTTCTGCTCACGCTCGGACGCGGGACGAAGATCCAGGACTTACTCATGAGTGAGGACAAGGAGTACGTCGGCACCATGATTCTCGGCATCGCCACCGACACCCAAGATAGCGCCGGCATTTCGATTCAGGAACGCCCCGTCCCATCGCTCACCGAGGAAAACGTGAAGGCGGCCTTTGCCAAATACGCCGGCGATTTTTACCAAATGCCGCCCATGGTCTCGGCGATCAAGATGGGCGGAGTGCCACTTTACAAACTGGCGCGCCAGGGAAAAACGGTGGAGCGCGAACCGCGACTGGTTCACGTTTACCGGCATTCCATCGATCGGATTGCGTCGCCCGAAATCGATTTCAGCGTCGTCTGCAGTAAAGGGTTTTATGTGCGCACTTACGCGCACGACATTGGCGAAACGCTCGGTTGCGGCGCGCACCTCAAGAGTCTGCGCCGGACAAAATCGGGCCGCTTCTCGGTCGAGGGCGCGCTCACGGTGGCGGAGTTGCAGGCATCCGATCCGGTAGATGTTCTGGGTCGGATTCTGACGCTGCCGGAAGTTTCGCGCATGCGCGGCGCCTAACGAATGCAAATTCTGCGATCGGTCTTGGAGTTGGAGAACCTTTCCGGTCCGCTCTTTCTCGCCATCGGTGTGTTCGATGGTGTTCATCTGGGGCATCAGGCGGTCATATCGACCTCCGCGCAGCACGCTCGGAAGGTAAATGGCACACCGGTGGTGGTAACGTTTGATCCGCATCCCGTCAAAGTTCTGTCCCCGGATCGCGCTCCGCATTTGCTGACGGCGACGCGACACAAGATCGCGCTCATTCGCGATCTCGGCGTCGGTCATCTCCTGGTCCTGCATTTCGATCACGCGTTCGCCGCGACTCCCCCCGAAGAATTCGTTAGGCAACTCGTGGCCCATGCTCGTCCGCTACGCGAGATTTGCGTCGGGCATGAATGGTCCTTCGGCAAAGCGCGCGCCGGCAATCTGGCATTACTCAAGCAACTCGGTGGGACCCTGTCATTCGACGTGGTGGGGGTCGAAGCGGTCGCGGTTCACGGCGAGGTGGTCAGCAGCACGGCCATTCGGCGTGCGGTGGCGGCGGGCGAACTAACGAAAGCGGCGCAAATGCTCGGCCGCGATTACACTATCCTGGGAACGGTAAAAGCGGGGGCAGGACTCGGTCGCAAGCTTGGCTTTCCGACGGCGAATCTGAGCGCGCATAGCGAGCAGTTTCCCCCGAACGGTGTGTATGTAGCGGAGGCCCGACTGGCCGAGAAACTCTATCGCGGCGTCGTTAATCTCGGCTACCGCCCAACCGTCAGCGCGGGCAAGCCGGAACGCCTGCTCGAATTGCATTTGTTCAAGTTAGACAAAGATATTTACGGCGAAGAAATCGAAGTGCGCTTCGTGCGCTATCTTAGAGCGGAACAAAAATTCGCGAACCTCGAGACGTTGCAGGCACAAATCGCGCGCGACGTGGAAGCGGCACGCGAATCGTTTCTCAATGCGGCGAACTAAACCGGTATTTCCCCGGGCCAAGTTTCTTGATGCCGCGCGTGCGGCGGCCCGTGCCATTAAACCAGACGTAGAGATTGGCTGGCTTCACCTTCAGTTTATCCGAGAGTTGGCTGATCGTTAGGCCAGCAGCACCGGATGCACGTAACGCGTCTGCGATCCGCGTCTGCAACGCACCCCGCGCTTCGCGCGTTTTTCTCGTCGTGCGGCGCCGCTCTTCTCCCTGCGCGGTCGATGTCTCCTGCAGCGCCGCCATTTGCCGATCCAGCTCCTGGATCTGCGACATGAGCGCTTCCTTGCGCTCTGAAAGTTTGACCATCTTGCGCAGAGTCGCGCTGGAAATATCGGCGAGCATAACGCAATCTGCGCTGGCTCGGGCGACCCGCAAGTTCTTATCTTAGATGTTGGCCGCTCTTAGATATCGCGGCGAAGATGCCACCGATCATAACTAAGAGCCCAATCCCCATGGCTCCCAGATACATTAGAGAAAGAGGCATGACGGCGAAACGCATCATAAGCTCACCAACAAAACCGCCACTACCCGAAAGAAAATAAGCCAGAGCTGAGGCTACGACAGTAAGCGCAAGCAAAATCACCGCACGGTAGGAACGTCGAACTCGACGAGCCGGCAGTTTTTGAATGACAAGGGCGGAGAATCCGGCGTCGTCAATATAAGAGGCTTCATCCCGCAGGCGCGTATCCAGCCAATCATTAGGAATATCCTCGTTCATGTCTTAGTTATTCGCCCACAGGGCGAGCGAGCGCTTCAGCTTTTCCCGGCCACGTAATACATTTGTTTTCACGGTGCCAAGCGGAATGTCGAGAACGCGCGCTGCTTCATCATGCGATAATCCATTCTGGCAGCAAAGCAAGATAGCGGTCCGCTCGTGCAGCGGGAGCAATTGCAGGGCGTGCGCGAGATCATGTTTCAGGGCGGGGTCAACCGTGTGTGGATCAGGTTCGGCGGCAAGTTGCGCTTCATCAATGCCGACCAGTTCCTTGCGCTTGCGCGCTTCCTCGCGAAAGCAGTTATAGGCGATGCGGTAAAGCCAGGTGGAAAAACGGGCTTCGCCCCGAAAGCTGCGGAGATTTTTATAAGCACGTAGAAAAGTCTCCTGCGCCAGATCGTCGGCCAGGGAAACGTCGGTGCGCACGAGTTGGCGGAGAAGCCCGCGCACGGTCGACTGATGATTTCGCACAAGCTCCGCAAAGGCGTGGTGGTCATCGTTGAGAAGGACGCGAGCAACAAGGTCGGCATCGGTAAGCGCCACGCCGGCAGGTTAGGGCAAGGGCGGAGCTTTGTCGGTACGGTTTTCAAATTTCCAAACGAGCAGGTAACCGGCGCCGATGAGCAAGGGGATGACGCCAACGGCCCATTCGCCGCCGGCGAAGCCGCCATTCACCCCCGCGAGAAAGACGATGAGCCCAAGGCCGATCATGGTGAGAATAACTCCGCGCCGCATATCGGACCGCGCCCGCACCACCGGAGGGGGCGCGAAAAGACTGGCCGGAACTTCTTGCCCTTTTTCCACCATCATGCGGACGGTGCGATGCAACGAGCGCGATTTCAGGTAGCTGAAGAACATGATGGCCGCCACGATCATAACGGGCGCGCCGAAGAGCGTGGTGAAAATAATACCGACAATAGGGATGGCCATGAGTGCGCCCGCATCCCCGATATCGTTGTCCGAATCATGGTCCGTGGTCACGGTGAGACCATGATGTTTGCCGGCGAAATGGTGTTTCAATTTTCGCGTGACGATGCGCTCGATTCCTTCTTCATCATCGGAATTGGCGGCAGCAACGACATTGGGAGTAACGCTGGCCGTGGCCAGCGCCGGGCTCGGGGCAAGGACGGCGGCTGGAGGAGCGGCGAGCGATGTGGAAGGTGACAACGCTGGCGATGGGCTTTGCCCTAAGGCGCTCCAAGCGAGCACGAGTGAACAGGAAACGGCGAGAAGTGTGATTTTCATATTTATCCTTTGGCAGTGAGATGCGGCGGGGCTTCCGTTTGGATTCAATAATTTTTGCGGACATGATTACTGCGGGAATTAAAGGGTTGCGCCGCGGGGCGCGGTGGACATTATTCAACCCGCTAAAGCCGCGGGTGTAGCTCAGTGGTAGAGCACCTCCTTGCCAAGGAGGACGTCGCGAGTTCGAATCTCGTCACCCGCTGATTCCCAGCCGCCGCAATCATGCTTGCGCCGCCGCAATGTCGCCTGCCGCATCATCGAACGATCTGTTATTCAAACGAAGGAGCGGCGATAGGTTAACTCAATGCACATTTGGCGAAAGCACGCTGATCCGGAATGGGTGCACTCGCATGTAACAAACCTGACGCGGACGTTTGGGCGCTCGCTGGCGATTATTGAAAACGCACGGAACAAGCAAGCCGTGCTCGAAATTTATTGCGCAAGGGAACGAGCCGCGCGGGACCTCGTCCGTGAATTCGGCGGAAGTGTTCACAAATTACGACCGGACTGGCTACGGTGTTTTGCGCAGCAAGCGCGTCACGTCCCTCTACGCGTCGGCGCACGGCTCCGCGTGCTCGACCGTAGAGAATCGCGCGGAAGCAAGACGCGTTCGATCATCATTCCGGCCGAGGCGGCATTCGGGACGGGCGAGCATGCGACGACCGCGATGTCCTTGCGTTTGCTGGAACGCATCACGCGCACAATGCCATCGGGTTGGAGAATGCTGGATGCCGGCACGGGCAGCGGGATTCTCGCGATAGCTGGCCATTGCTTCGGTGCAAGTGACGTGCTCGCCATCGACAACGATCCCCTCGCCTGCGCGACGGCGAAACGTAACGCGCGCCGGAATCGCGTGGGTCCAATCGAATTCGTCGTCGGCGATATTCTGCAAACAAAACTGCACGGGAATTTCGATGTCATCACCGCCAATCTGTTCAGCGGAATCCTAATGGCGGCGTTGCCGATGTGGTCGCGACATCTCGTGCCCAGAGGCAGCATCATCATCTCGGGGATTTTGCGGACGCAGGAGAATCTCATCAAGCGCGCGTTGAAAAAGAGCGCATTAGATGTGGTCGAAATTCGCCGCCGCGGAAAGTGGATCGCGCTCTTGGCGAAAAATTAGTGCGACGATCCCAGACCGCCGCTACAATAAAAATCCAAATGCCGAGCGAAGAACTTTCCTATGTCATCGTCACGCCGTACTCGATGCGCAAATCGCGCACGGGCGGCATCGTCGCGCGTTTGATTTCGCGCACCGCGCTCGATCTCGTCAGCGCGCGCATGTTTGCGCCGAGTGAGGAACTCGTTAAGCGATACGCCGATACGATCGTGACCGAAACGGACGCGGGGCATCGCGCCACCCAGGAATTGATTCGCGAGTACGTGCTTAAGAATTTTGCCGGCAAAGTGAATGGTCAACGGGCGCGCGTGATGTTGCTGGTGTTTCGCGGGGCGGATGCGGTGGAGAAAATCCATCACACGATTGGACACATCGTGCACGAGCGCACGAGCGGCGAAACCATCCGCGATACTTTTGGCGATTATCTCACCGATGAGGCGGGCCGTGTGACCTACTTCGAGCCAGCCGCACTGGCGGCTTTCGACCCCAAGGCGGTGGAGCGTGACCTGAAGCTCTGGGCGGAATTTTCCGATCGCGACGGCGGCATTCTCGATCACGTGATCGAATATCCTAAAGAAGCCAAAATCGAAAAGACGCTCGTGCTGATCAAGCCGGATAATTTCAAATTTCCCAATGTGCGTCCCGGCGGCGTGATTGAAGTTTTCTCGCGCACCGGCCTCTACATTATCGGCTTCAAAGTGCATCGCATGAGCGTGGCGCAGGCGAAGGAATTTTACGGCCCCGTGCTCGCCGTTTTGGAAGACAAGCTTGGGAAAGAAAGCGGCCGTGAAAACTGGGAAAGCATCGTGGAATTCATGGCCGGGATGAAGCCGGGTGCGTGTCCGCCTGACAAGCTCAATGCGCCCGGCAGCGAGAAGTGCATCGCCATCGTTTATCAAGGCGAAGACGCGGTGCGAAAAATCCGCGAAGTCCTCGGTCCGACCGATCCGGCGAAGGCGCCGCCAGGATCGATCCGCAAAGAATTTGGGCAGACCATTATGATCAATGCCGCCCACGCCTCCGACTCCGCCGAAAACGCGAAGCGCGAGATGGCGATCGTGCAGGTGGACGAGAATAACTTCAAACCTTTGATTGAAAGTTTCTACGCGCGCTCATAGCTTGCGCTCCCATTTTGCAAACACTCAACCTTACCCCGACAGCCATGGAAATTTCGTCGCGCGCCGCCCAATTGACCCCCTCGCTTACCCTCTCGATCGACAGCAAGGCGAAAGCGATGAAATCCGAGGGAATCGATGTCTGCGGTTTCGGCGCGGGGGAGCCGGATTTTGATACGCCGGACCATATTAAAGCGGCGGCCATAGCTGCGCTCGAATCCGGTTTTACCAAATACACGCCGAGCGGGGGCTTGCCCGAACTACGCCAGGCGATTGCGGAGAAATTAGAGGCTGATAATCAGCTAAAATATCGGCCAAGTCAGATCATCGTCAGCAGCGGCGCCA
>JBDUCP010000025.1:0-13144 GCA_040003405.1 Verrucomicrobiota bacterium | reverse complement strand
AGGTTCGTGAGAACGACCCATTCCTGCCCCACGTGCGCCAAAAACCCGATGACGCCCGGACCGGTCCTAAAACCTGTGACTTCTATGCTATATAGAGAGAATCGCGATCAACCCGCCCAGCGCGACAAGTAAGGTGTGACGATGAAACAGCGCCACGCCGAGCAGCGTTAGTCCGAACAAAATGAAATCGACCGGGATACCAAACATGCCCTCAGTTACAGCCATGTGAAGGAAACTGCTGATCTTCGCAACGCTGTCGAAGAAAAAATGATTGAGGAGTTCGTAGGTTGCGCGGACTTTGTGGCCCTATCCATTCCACCTTTCAATCTCTCAATGTTCACTGGCCTTATTGAAGAAGTTGGGATCGTCCTCTGGATTCGCGCGACGGATCGCGGCACGCAGTTGCAGATAGCCGCACCGCGCGTCGCCGCCAATATTCACACGGGCGACAGCATCGCGGTGAACGGCTGCTGCCTCACCGTTACCTCTCACCGCGGTGAGCAGATCGCTTTCGATCTCCTTGAAGAGACCCTGGATCGTACAAACTTAAAAACACTACGGCGCGATAGCTTGGTTAATCTAGAACGCGCCCTCGCAGCAAATGGGCGGCTCGGCGGACATTTTGTGCAGGGACATATCGACTGCGCCACGCGCGTTCTCGCCACGGAGAAAAATAATTCAGAGCAACGGATCGAAATTGAATTGCCGTCTGAATTTGCACATTACATCGCCTATAAAGGCTCCGTCGCGGTTAATGGGATCAGCCTGACGGTGGCGGAAGTTTCCGAAGAGAGCTTCGCGGTTTGGATCATCCCGCACACGCGCCGGAAAACGAATCTCGACGGATTGAGACCGGACGATCGCGTCAATCTTGAGTTCGATCTGATTGCGAAATACGTCGAGCGCATTCTCGACCGGGACACCGTTCGCGAATAAAATATTATTTCGCGCCGAGTCCGAAAATCACTGCCGGAATCGTCCGCAGCAGAATTTTGAAATCGAGGCCGAGCGACCAGCGATCGATATAATCAAGATCGAGCCGGACCCAATCGCTAAAATCTTTTAGCTCATTGCGGCCGCTAATTTGCCACAAACAGGTAAGTCCCGGTTTTACACTCAAGCGGCGGCGTTGTGCGGTATTCTCAAATTTCTCCACCTCATAAATTGGAAGCGGGCGCGGTCCCACCAGACTCATGTCGCCAAGCAGGACGTTTACCAGTTGCGGTAATTCGTCCATGCTCGTCCGTCGCAGCCAACGCCCCAATGGGGTCACGCGCGGATCGCTTTCGATTTTGAAAACCGGCCCGCTCATGAGATTAAATGGCATCAGTTCCGCGCGTCGCATCTCGGCATCGTCGGACATCGAGCGGAATTTGTACATGGTAAAAGGCTTGCCATATTTGCCTGCGCGTTGTTGCCGGAAAATGGCCGGGCCTTTTGAGGTGATCCGAATCGCGAGAGCAATGCACACCATCGGAAGCGCGAGCACTCCTAAAGCGATAAAAGCCCCAAGTCGGTCAATAATCGCTTTCACAAGCAACGCCCACGAAACGTCCGGCGTGGTGCGAAAAACCAGCATGGGGCGGCCAGCGAAGGCGTCGAAATCCGGCTGCGCGATCGAGGTTTGAATAAAATCTGCCAACAGCCAGGCCGGCACGCCCTCGACTTCGCAGACGCCGATCGCTTGCTCCACGCGATTGAGTTGGCTGTGGCCGGCCGCGAAAATTACGCGCGCCACCGCGTGCCGATGCATCGCCTCCACCAGATCAGACAGCGGCTGTTTCTCGATGTCGATGCGATCGCAGATTTCCATGAGCACCTCTTGATCGGGCGTGAACGATTGTTCGAGGGCCGCGATGTCCTGCGGCACGCCCGCCAGCAGCACACGCTCTCGTAACTCACCGCGCAAGGCGCGCCGGCGGATGTGCCCGATGATGAACCGCTCTTTCACCAGCAGCACGATCGTGCCGATTAAAATGAACAAGAGCGGCGTGGTGCGATTCGCGATCGACAAGCGCAAAAAAATCACGCCCGCGCTGGCCATGATACTCAGATAAATCATCGCGCGCAGGATTTGCACAAAAGACTTCCAAACCGTTTTGCCGAGCGGGGATTGATAAAATCCCTGGAGGTCGAGGAAGATTGGCCCGAACGGCATGATGACGACGAGGAGCCATTGATAGTTAGCAAACGGGTCAATCGATTTGCTCAGGTGAAACCAATCCGTGCTGTAAAAACGCAACGTGTGCGCGGCGAAAAGCGACAGCGCCAGCAGAAACGCATCGATCAACTGTTGTACCTGTGTGTTTAATTCCTGTTTGCGCGCGAGCATGTTAATACCTCCTAAGATATGACGGCGCGCAGATCGGTCAAAGCGGAGCTGGCACGGCCGAAAATCGTGGGCGTGATTTTTTCCGTCGCTGATTTGTCGCGCGCGATGCGTCTGCGACGTCCACCCGATTTTTTCGAGCTGCGTTTGGACGCGCTCGCCCTGCATATGGGTATTGTGAAAAACATGATCGGCAATCTGTGCGGGCCCATCATTATTACCGCGCGCCATCCGTGCGAAGGCGGGGCGAACGCATTATCCACCCGCGAGCGACGCGCCCTGCTGGAAGACTTCCTGCCGCACGCCGCCTATGTTGATATTGAGCTGCAATCGATGCGGGCGCTCGCAGCCATCCTGGCAAACGCGCGCGCTCGAAAGATCGGTGCGATCATCTCGTTTCACGATTTGCGCGGAACGCCTAGCCGCGCGCGGCTAGGAAAAATTGCGGACGCAGCCCGCTCGTTAGGCGCAGACGTTTTGAAGATCGCCACCCGCACCGACACGCCGGTGCAACGGGACCGGCTGCGCAAATTTTTCGCGGACGCAGCGCCGTCCCTTTCGTTGGCGGCGATGGGCATCGGAAAATTAGGATACCAGACGCGGCTGGAATTTTTCCGGAGCGGATCCGTTTTGAACTACGCACATCTCGGTTGCGGGCACATCGCCGGCCAGCCGTCTCTCGCCGACATTCGGCGTTGGACGTTGAGCGTCGGACGTTGAACGTTTCCGCATGGAATTACCCGACGAAGTGCCCGTCATGCCACTGCCGGGCGCGCTCCTTTTTCCGAACGCGCTGCTGCCGCTCCATATCTTTGAGGAGCGCTACCGCGAAATGCTCGACCACGCCTTGCGCGAGCAGCGCATGTTCGCCGTTGCGCTTATTAAAATGCCGCGGACCGAGTGGAACGCGCCCGATGATTTTTTCCATACCGCCGGCGTGGGGCTCATCCGGGCGTGCGTTGGTCGAGCCGACGGGACATCCAATTTAATCCTGCAGGGTTTGCAACGCGTGCGGTTTTCGGCGTTTCGGCAGAGAGCGCCCTTTCCCATTGCTTGCATCGAGCCACTCGCATCTGCCGTTACTCCATCGGTCGAAACGGAGGCCCTCGGAACGAAGGTGATCGAAATTTATTCTAAGCTGAAGGAGAACGGCCGTCATCTGCCGGAAAAAGTGGACCGCTATCTTGCCGATCTGGGGGACATGGAAATGCTGGCCGATCTCATGGCCGCGACGTTCATCCACGATCCGGCGCGCCGGCAGCAACTGCTCGAAGAGCTTTCCGTCAATCAGCGCCTCCGCCTGCTCATTCAATATCTGCGCGAAGAAACCGGCAGCGCCGCGGCCTAACGAGCCGCCATCCGTTGATGTTCCTCCATTAAATAGCGATCCGTCATGCCCGCGATGTAATCGCAAATCGTGCGGGGCAGACCTTCGCTCTCGATTCGTCGCGTCGCCGCATCGCCCAGCAGATCCGGCGCGCGCACATACGCCTGGAAGACAGAGCGCAACATTTCGCACGCCTGCCGGTTCACCTCCGCCACGCGCGGATGGTAGTACACATTCTTATATAGAAAGCGCCGCAGCTCGCGATTCGCCCGGAGTAACTCCTCGCTGTAGCAAATTAGCGGCGCCGGCTGGCGACGCACTTCATCCGCACTGCCGACACCAGCCCGCGCAATCGCCTCGGCACTCGTGGTGATCACATCGCGCACCTGCACGTCGATGATGTCGCGAATAACGAGTTTATGCAGCTCCGGTTCGCGCGCGGCCGGATACCGCGCGATCACGGCCTGACAACTTTTTTGCCAAACCGTGTTCTCCCCCAGTTGCGGCGCGGCCAGGATTTCGAAATCAACCGCGTCATCGAGATCGTGACTGTAATAAGTAATCTCGTCCGCCAGGTTCGCGATCTGCGCTTCGAGCGACGGACATTTGTATTTTTCTTCACCGGGCGCCGGCGGGTCGTAAAACGCCTGGTGTTTCTGCAAACCTTCGCGCACCTCAAACGTCAGGTTCAATCCCGGAAAATCCGGATACGCATTTTCCAGCAATTCGACTGCGCGCAGGCTTTGCTCGTTATGCTCGAAGCCGCCATGTTCGCGCATGCATTCCGCCAGCATCTCCTCCCCCGAATGTCCGAAAGGCGGATGTCCGAGATCGTGCGCAAGCGCAATCGCCTCCGCCAGGTCCTCGTTTAACGACAGAGCCCGCGCGATCGTGCGGCTGATCGATGCCACCTCGATCGAATGCGTCAGCCGCGTGCGCAGATGATCGCCGGTGCCATTCAGGAAAACCTGCGTCTTATATTCCAGCCGGCGGAAAGCCCGCGAATGAATGATCCGCGCGCGGTCGCGCTGAAACTCCGTCCGGTAGGCGTGGCGCGATTCGAGAAATTTTCGGCCGCGCGAATCGCCCGACATTTGCGCAAACGACGCCAGCACGGCGCGCTCGTCCGCTTCCATTTTTTCCCGACATTTCCAGTTCTGCGATGCATTCGCCACAACGTAAAGTATTCGTCTGGCCAGAATGTTTTGCCAGTCTGGAATTGACCGCGCGGAAGAATCGCCTGCATGGTCAGGAGATAAATGAGCCGCCGATCAAATAACAATGCGACCACCAAAAAGGTGGCCGCTGCCCGACCGGCTGGTTCTCAGGATCGTTGGACCATCGTCGGCGTCTCGATTTTTTTGGTAGCGATCACGTGGATCGTCTTCGGCCAAACCCTTCACTTCGAGTTCATCAATTTCGATGATGGCGATTATGTCTATAAAAACCCGCCCGTCGCGCGCGGGCTAACACTGGCGGGAATCGTCTGGGCATTCACCCATACACATGCCGCCAACTGGCATCCGGTGACTTGGATTTCGCACATGCTGGACTGTCAGTTGTATGGCTTAAGTCCCAGCGGCCACCATCTCAGCAACGTCGTCATTCACGCCGCGACGGTCATTCTCCTCTTTCTCGTCCTACGACAGATGACGAGCGCCCTGTGGCGCAGTGCGTTTGTAGCAGCCGTTTTCGCCATTCACCCTTTGCGCGTGGAATCGGTGGCATGGGTCGCCGAGCGAAAAGACTTGCTTAGCGGACTTTTCTTCATGCTAACCATTGCTGCCTACATTCGCTACACGCGCCGGCCATCACCTTGGTCATACGGTGCGCTCCTTCTGGCCTTGACATTAGGCCTAATGTCAAAGCCAATGCTTGTCACCGTGCCTGTCGTGTTACTGCTGCTGGACTATTGGCCGTTGCATCGTCGGACACTGCCGGATAATGCGGAGAAGGGACCGCTGCCACGCGCACTAATCCTTGAGAAGCTGCCTCTGCTGGGGTTAGTCGCCGCTTCATGTGCTCTCACGCTCATAGCCCAGAAAGTAGCTATCCAGCCTTTAACTCATCTTCCCAGCACGACGCGCATCGGTAATACCATTATCTCCTATGTCGTCTATGTCGGGCAGATGCTTTGGCCTTTTGCCTTAACGCCTTACTATCCGCTTCGAATCGAAGACGCCGCTGCTTCAAAGGTTTTGCTCTCGTTTCTCTTGCTGCTTGGCATTTCAGCCGTCGTTTTTGTTTATCGTCGCCGTCGCTATCTCGTCACAGGTTGGCTGTGGTATCTCGTGATGTTGGTTCCGGTTATTGGCATCATACAGGTAGGCAACCAGGCGCACGCGGATCGGTACACCTACCTTCCTCAGATTGGCTTGTATTTGGCTTTAACGTGGGTGGCCACTGATTTGTGTGTAGATTGGCGGCATCATCGTCTTATCCTTGCTGCTTTTGCCATCACTATCCTTACTGCTCTTACTCTTGCCGCGCGCACTTATACCAGCTACTGGAAGGAGAGCGAATTGCTCTGGAGTTACACCCTTACTCACTCTTCTAATAATGCCATGGCCGAATTGAACCTCGGCGAAGCTGTGCACAAAAAAGGAAGGGTTGACGAAGCGATCACACATTTGACAAAGGCCGTGGCAATCCAGCCGGATAACGCAACCAGTCACGGGGCGTTAGGTATAGCTCTACTAACAAAAGGCCGGCGGGACGAAGCTTTCGCACATTTACGAAAATCGCTGGAACTTAATCCGGAGCAGGCTCCCGTTCATTCGTCTCTCGGCATGGCTTTGCTCGAGCTGGGACAACCGGAAGAATCGCTGGCTCACTTGCGGACAGCATTGGAAATCGACCCTGACGATGGCGATGCCCACTACAATCTGGGCAACACGCTTCTGCAAATGGGACAGGCCAGCGGAGCTGTTATGGAGTATGAGCAAGCTTTGGGGATCAACCCCAAAGATACTCAAGCGTTGAACAACCTCGCCTGGGTCCTGGCGACGTGTCCTGACGCGTCAATTCGCGACGGTATAAAGGCTGTTGAGTTGGCGAAACGCGCGGACTCCCTTACCAGTGGACGCAGCCAGGTGATTACCGCTACGCTTGCTGCTGCCTATGCTGAGGCTGGCCGGCCTTCTGACGCCGTAACGGCGGGGGAACGGGCCTTACAACTAGCCATGGCCGAAGAAAACAGAGCTCGCGCCGACTCGATAGGCGCGCAAATCAAGGTCTATCAGTCCGGCGCTGCTTTTCGCGATAATCGTTCTTTCCCCCCCGCGCGCTAAAACAAACTTTATGAAACGAGCCTTGGTGTTGTCGCTTTTCGCGCTTACGCTTTTATCTGTGGGTATATTAATTTTTAGCAACTTTCTCTTTGGCGGAAAGGTGCTGCTTTACAAGGATATCGGTAGCGATTCGCTTAACGACTACTACCCCTGGTATATTCACTTTTCCGATTACCTTCGCGGCCAAGGCATCCCCTCGTGGTCCTTTTGTGTAGGAATGGGGCAGGATATTTTCTACCTGGTGGGTTATCTGATTCTGCAGCCGATAGTTTGGCTCCCCAAGGGACTGATCGCCCCCGCACTTGTTTACCAACACCTGGTTAAGACACTTATTGTCGGCTTCCTTTTCTTTCGCTTTCTTCAGTTGCGCGGCTTGCGCGTGCCCGCGCGTTTGCTGGGTTCCCTGTCCCTCTCCTTCTCCGCTTATATGTGCATGGGTAGTTGCTGGTTTCTGTTCGCGGACGAAGTTATTTGTTTTACTGCTCTCCTCTGCGCCGCCCAAGAAGCGGTAAAGCGTGGACGCTGGTTTCTCCTGGTAGTTGCTGTCGCACTTATCAGTTTACTGGGTCCCTTTCATCTGTACCTCGGCGCGTGCTTCTTGTCTTTTTACGTCCCGGCCAAACTTTTCGTCCGCTACGGATGGCGGCCTCGGCCCCTTCTGCGCGTTTGTCTCCTTCTTGGCGGTGCAGCGGTGCTCGGCGTTGCGCTTGGAGCGATAGTTACTGTTCCTTACCTCTCTACTATCCTCAACAGCCCCCGCGGTTCGGGAGCTGCCTCCTGGATGACAACGCTTCTTTCCTTCCCGGTTTTAGGTTTCGAGTCTCATCTCCATTATATCACCGCTGCGTTAAGGTTGTTAGCCAATGATCTTTTGGGGACCGCCGATGATTATCGCGGATGGCTAAACTATTTGGAAGCTCCTTTGACTTATTGTGGTTTACTTTCGCTGCTTTTACTTCCGCAGGCCTTCCTCGAGGCTTCCCGGCGGCAAAGAGTCATCTACGCGCTTTTTCTGATCGGAGCGATTCTGCCCACGGTATTTCCCTGGCTTCGATATCTCTTTTGGTTGTTTCAAGGCGACTACTACCGCGCCTATTCCTTGTTTTCGGTCTTGGGCATCGCCACGCTAGGCGCGATAGCTTTTTCACGCTACGTGGAAGGCCGATTTTTTAACCTCTGGCTTTTGGCGGGAATGGCTTTCTTGTTACTTGCGATTCTTTATTTACCGCTGCAGGAGTTGCAGAGCCAGATAAGCTCAGACCTTAAGCGGCGAGTAACCTTTTTTGTCATCCTCTACGGCTGTCTTTTGCTTTTGGGTAAGTTTATCAAGCGGCAAGCTGTCATTGGATGGATTGTCCTGCCGCTGCTGGCCTTTGAGCTAATCCAGTTCGACCGAATCACGGTTAGCAGTCGCAATACCGTCACCAAGCGAGAGTTGGCTGAAAGAGCGGGTTATAACGACGAAACAATAGACGCGCTGCTGGATATAAAGGTAACTGACCCCGGTTTCTTTCGCCTAACGAAGTTACGGTCTTCCGCGCCCACCAGGTTTGCCAGCCTCAACGATGCCATGGTATTCGGATACTATGGCACGTCTTGCTATAGTTCCTTCAATAACCTCAACTATACTTCTTTCCTCACCGTCATCGGCGCGGCGCCGCCCAATTCGGAGTTTGACACCCGCTGGGCTGTTGGTTTGCTGGATAGTTATATCTGGTCCACCTTCGCTTGCGAAAAATATGTGTTGGCCGATGACCCTGCGATCTACCAGGCTGATCCGAACTATGAGTTCATCAGGCGGTATGGCAAGGATTACCTTTTCCGCAATGATCTCTTTCTCCCACTCGGACTCGGTTTCAATCGCTATATGCCCGAGGAAGTTTTTCGCAATCTTACCATCGACCAGAAACCACAGGCACTCTTGCGGGCGGTAGTTCTTTCTCGGGAAGATCAGGCGAAGATTAACGGTTTGACGCAACTAACGCTCCCCGAGTTACAGCAAGAAGTCGAAACTACACCGCTTAGGGACCTGGTAGCCGCTTCTCGTAGCACCGCTTTCAAGCTTGGCTCGTTTCGTCACTCGCGCTTTGAAGGCACGGTGCAGGTCGAGCGAAAGAGTGTTCTCGTTTTTCAGACGCCGTTTGATCCCGGATGGAGCGCCTTACAGAATGGCCACCCGGCGCGGGTGCTTAAAGTTGATATTGGGTTACTCGGCGTCGTGATCGACCCGGGAGAGCATAAGGTAGAACTGCGCTACCGTACTCCCTTCCTCGGATACGCCATGGCGGTAACTCTGGCGTCTCTGTTGGTTCTGGCCCTGGGCGTATGGCGTTGGCCGCGCCTCCGTCTTCCCACTTAGAGACTAATTCTAAACATCTCCCGGTCGCCTCGCTTCGCGCAAGGCTCGCCGCGCCGCCCGCGCGTCGATGCGCGTGATTAAAATATCCAGGAGTGCCAGCAACATCGCCAGCGTCGTGACCCAGGCGCAGGCCAGCCAGAAGAAAATGAACCAGGTCGGATGCTTGTGCGGATCGAGAACCGATTGCAGGAGCGACGACCCCGCGATGATCAGTACTACCGCGGCGAACAAGGAAGCGAACATCACTTTGCGGCGCGTGCGCTGGTCGCGCAGCAATCCGCGGGTGACATGGATGGCAAAAGAAAACATGCGCAAGTTTTTAGGGTCGCTCATGGCAACGGCATGCTCGCTGACCGGGGCGCGGTCCGCAAGGCAGGCGTACGGTGCATTTTTTCGAGAATCCGAAATTTTCCTGAATCCAAAACGATGCGCAGCGGCATCTCATTTTCAGAGAGACCCATTATGAATACCATCGCCCTTCGACCTTTTGCCGCCGTAAAACTTCTGACCTTTGCCGTGCTTGCGCTGGCGAGCGGCTGTCATTTTGAGGGTGTTCGCGGCAATGGCGAGATTGTTACGGAGAACCGCACCGTCGTTAACTTCACTGAGGTCGAAGCCAACGGTGCCTTCGATATTCACTGGGCCAGCGGTCCAACGGCGCTCAGCATCAAGACGGATGAAAACCTGCTCCGCTATGTGGAGGCAAACGTGACGGGCACCAAGCTTCATCTTCGGTCACGCCACTCCTTACGGCCTACGCACGGAATGAGAGTGACCCTTTCCAGTTCCGCCTTGGATGGCGCGCGCTTGACCGGGGCGTGTCGCCTATCCGCGGCAAACGTATCCGGCAAGGGTTTCTATCTCGACGGCACCGGCGCGACGCGGGTGACGGTGAGTGGAAAGGTGAACGAGTTGCTCGCGAGCATGACTGGCGCGAGCCGACTGGAGGCTGCCAGCCTGCAGACACAAACGGCCGAGCTATCGATTTCCGGCGCGGGCCGCGCGGAAGTGGCGGTAAGTGACACGCTAAAGGTCGCGATCTCCGGAGCGGGAAAAGTTATCTATAGCGGCAACCCGACGATCGAAAAACGAATCAGCGGCGCTGGCAGTGTAAAGCAGCGGGAATGACTTCGACTTTGATTTCGTTAGGTCTTGATGAGTTGACGGATCCGGTAAACCGGAGGTAATCTTGATCAAACCTACGAAAGAACATTATGAAAAAATTATTCAGCGTTGCAGCCATCACATTCTTCGCCGTTGCCGGAGCGACTCTAGCCTCGCCAGATCAAGAGAAGATCACTCAGGCGGAAAAGGAGGTTTGGCAAACTATCAAAGACAAGAAGTTCGACGCATTTGACAAATTCCTGGCAACTGATTTCCGCGGGGTGTATCCCAGCGGCATTAATACGAAAACCCAAGAGGTGGCTGAGGTTCGAACGTTGGACTTCAAGTCGTACTCTCTCGGGGAAATGAGCGTGGTGTCTATCGACAAGGACGCCGCGCTGGTAACCTATCAAGTCACGATAGATGGCGCCGTCGGTGGCAAAGACATGTCCGGGAAATACAATGCCGCTTCCATCTGGAAAAAGGATGGCAACGACTGGCGCGTGAGTTTCCATACCGACATGAAAATGGAAAAGGCGGAGTAGAGCGCCGGCGGCGGAAGCATCGATCTCGATTACACGTTGCGGTTCATTTTCCTAATCTGCTGCCTCCTCTCGGCGAAGGTTCTGGCGGCTGAGCCGGAGGAAAGTCCCGCCGGTTGGAAGTTGGTTTCCAACAGCGACAACGTCACGCTCTATCGTCGCCCCCGCGCCGGTCCAGGGCATTATGAATCCAAAGCCATCGGCGAAATCGCGGCGCCAATCGCGGTGGTCCACGCCGTCATCGACGATGTGGAATCGTATGCGCGTTTTATGCCTTACATCGTGGAATGCCGGGTACTGAAACGCGAAAGCAATTCCGTGTTGACCTACCAAAGAATCTCCGCGCCCCTGGTGAGTGACCGCGATTATACGCTGCGGGTCCGCACGACCGTAAAAACCAGCGCCCACCTAACGAGTTATTCCAGCCGATGGGAGACTGCCAATGCGCTCGGTCCGGCGGAAAAGCGTGGGGTGGTGCGTGTTAATTTATGTGAAGGCGGTTGGCTACTCGAGCCGCTCGCGCCGAATGTTACGCGCGCCACTTATACCATCTATACCGACAGTGGCGCGGCGATCCCTGCCTTCATCAAGAACGCCGGAAGCCAAGTCGGCATCCGAAAGATTTTCGCCGCCATCCGCAAACAGGCGCGCGACTCAAAATACCTTACGGCAGGAACGTCCCCGACCGCGATCGCACAATGAAAGTATCGCCGCTGTTGACGAAGCCATCCACGTTCAAATCGGAACGGAAATTGGCGCTGCCGGTCGCTTGCCCGGAACGGTTCCGCGTTTGCAACGCATCGCCAGAATTCACAAAACTGTCGCCGTTAGTATCGCCTGCCAACACGCCCATCCGGATAGCGACATCGGCTCTGTTAACACCGTCGTTCGCTTGAAGAAGCGTCACGACCGTCGTCTGGGCATTTGTCACGCCGGTAAGATTCACGGTCACGACACTCCCGGACACGCTTGAGCTGCTAATGCTGCCGGACCCTGATGTTACTATCGCTCCATCCATCGTAACGGGACTAGCAAAGTTAATGATGATTTGGTGCGTGCCACCAGCCCCAGCGTTACGGCATTCGATCCCCACCGGGCCGGACAGCGGCAAATTAATATCGAAGTCGCCCGCCGTGCCGTGAGTTTTCCGAGAGACGGCGCTCACCGCCTGGAGTGGGAAGCTGTTTGTCCAGAAGGCCGGTTGCCCGCTCGCTGTGGTCGCCTTTCGGATGATGAAACCAGTCCCCATCGCAATGAGGTCGCCGCCGTGATCCGTCAGATTATCTCCCACTAATCTCCAGCGGCCATTAGCCACTGATGAGTCCTGGTAGTAGATCGCACTCGGGGACTTATCAAAGCCGACTTGAGTGTTGTCGAAAAGGAGGAGCTGATCGTTCGCCACGAATGAGCCGTCCGTAAGATTCAAGCCTGTCGCGTTCAACGTGACATCCAAAGGCCGGACGATACTAACCGGATTATCCTGCGCGGAACTCGTGCTGGTGAGAAGAGGCACCGTTAGTTTCTTAAGTAGAACACTACCCAGGCTTACGAGCGGAAGGGTCGGCGCGCCGTTCTGGTTGCGAACTACAAAATAACTGTCGGGGAGTAATGCATCGTCGCCATGGTTCGTCGTGTTATCACCGACCAGTCGCCACCCGACATTTCCCGTTGTCCCATCCACGTTGTTGCTGAAAAAATAGGTCACGTAGGGAAGGTTAATCCCGGGCGCCGAAGTGTCCGGGGCCGCCGGGGCCCACCTCGAAGCCCGGCCCGCCCAGGCGCGCGGCCTCGGCGCGCGCGAGCATCTCGTCCGCCTGTGCCTGGGTGAGCCTGCCGGCGGCCACCGCCGCGTCGAGCCGTGCCTTCAGGAGGTCCTGGTAGGCGCCCGAGATGTCCGCCGCCGTGATGGACGTGCCGGCGCGCTTGTTGATGGCGGCGGCCAGGTCGCCCGCCGGGTCGCCGGAGCCGTTGCCCGCGGCCGCGACCACCCCCGTCGCGGCACCGGCGGCGGCGATCACCCCCACCGTTGCGGCGGCCAGCTTGGTGCGTCCCCTCATGGGAACCCCCCTCGGTCGCAGTTGGCTGCGGCGGACGCTAGGAGGGCCACCTGAGAATCCGTCGAGAGAAACCGAAGAGAATGGGAAGAGCCGGTTCTTCGGATCCTCTTCGGCGGCGCTTCGGGAGGTCTTTGGG
>JBDUCP010000024.1:0-13278 GCA_040003405.1 Verrucomicrobiota bacterium | reverse complement strand
TGCATTCGTGAGCGAGGTGGAATGCAGAAATTTCTACGAGCAGCACCGCAACCTCTTTCAGCAGCCCGTTCGTTTCCGCGCTTCGCATCTTTTTCTGGCGGCACATGTGGAAACGCCGCCGGATGTTGTGGCGGAAAAGGAGGACGCCATCACCGCGCTCGCCGCCCGCATGGCAAAAGGCGAAATATTCAGCGAGCTGGTCGCGCAAAATTCCGAAGATGAAGCGACAAAATCGCGCGCAGGCGATTTGAATTATTTTTCGGAGCTACGGGTCGCGTCTGAATTCTTCGCCGAAGTAGCGAAACTCTTGCCGGGCCAGATGAGCAAGGCCTTTCAGTCGCACCTCGGCTTTCATCTTATTCAACTCACGGAGACAAAGCCCGCGAGGCTGCTCAGCTACGAGGAAGCGCGGCCTGAGATCGCGCTGGCGCTCGCCAACGCCCGGCGCGCGTCGATCATGCAACGGATTTCCAGCGAGATGGCGCAACCGGCTAACGAACTTCGGGATTGCGTCTCCGCGCGTTTGCCCTGATTTTCTCAGGCTGCCGGCAAAAACTGCCGCGCCACCTACTTAAATGTCGAGTCGCACACGAAAAAATATCGGAGTGATCGGCCTCGGAATCATCGGCCAGCGCGTGGTCGAGAATCTGAGGCGGCGCGGGTATCATGTCTTTGTCTGGAATCGCACGCCGCGTCCGGTCCCGAATTTCGTCGGTTCGGCCGCGGAGATCGCGGAGCTTTGCGATTACATCCAAATCTTCGTGTCGGATGACGAAGCGCTGCTGCAAATGATACAGCAGGTAAAAAAGCATCTCACGCCGAAACACGTCGTCATGGCGCACACCACGGTCTCACCCGAAACGATGCGAGCCGCTGCCGAAGTGGTGGAGAAACGCGGCGGACAATTAGTTGATGCGCCGTTCACGGGCAGCAAGATGGCGGCGGAAAATGGCAAACTCGTTTATTACGTCGCGGGTGCGGAGGAGGCATTGCGGCAAGTGCGACCCATTCTCCAAGCCAGCAGTAAGGAAATCATCGAGGTGGGCCGGGTCGGCGATGCCACGATGATAAAATTGGCGACCAACATGGTGACGGCGGCGAGCGTGCAGGCTACGGCCGAGGCGCTGGCGCTCATCTGTAAATCCGGCTTGCCGGCGGAGCATTTTGCGGCCGCCATGCAGCATAACGGCAGCCATTCGGCCACGCTCGAGATGAAGCTGCCGATGATGCTGGAAGGAAATTTCGACGCGAATTTCTCGGTGAAACACATGTTGAAGGATGTCGTCATCGCCACGCGGCTGGCCCGTTCGTTAGGCCTGGAAGTCGGCGCGACGGATGCGGCGTGCCATGCGCTCGTCGAAGAAATGCGGCAAGGTCGCGGCGACGATGATTACGCTTCTCTCGTCCGCCAATATTTTCCGGACGGCGGCCCGCTAACCCAGCGCCCGTCGGAGGTCGATGATCAGGCCACGTTTGCGGGGCTCGAGGAAAACGCGGCGCCGGTGGTGGCTGATTCCGCTTCCGCGGTGGTGGAGCCGGAAGTCGTCGAGGAAGCAGCTCCCGAAATCGAAGCAAGCGCCGCTCCTGTAATTCCAGAGGAGCCAGCCGTGCCGGTGGCGGTATATCCGCCGGCCGCGGGGCGATAGTTGAACGCGGCCGTTTTCTTCGACCTGTCGCAACGCGCGAAGTTCCGCATCACGGGCGGGGATCGGTTGCGCTTTTTGAATGGGCAAATAACCAACGACGTGCGCAAGGCGAGCGCGACCAGTGCGATGCAGGGCTGCGTTTTGAATGCCAAAGGAAAAGTGGAGGCAGAGGTTTTTGTTTCGATTGAAGCAGACTCGTTCCTGCTCGACGCCGATCCGGGTCTGCGCGACGTGCTCCCGGCGAGACTCGATCGCTACATTATCGCTGATGATGTGCAGCTCGAAAACATCACTGATCACTTCGCGCTTTTTCACGTCATCGGCGACGCGCCGCCAGCGATCGCGGAAGGTGCGCGCATGCTTCGCGCGAATCGGTTCGATTGCGCGGGCTGGGACATCTGGAACGACCGGACGGGACAGGGAATTATGCGCCAACGATTGGCCAACCTCCTCCCGTTTTATGACGGAGAGGCCGCCGAAATCCTTCGGATCGAGCGCGGGATTCCGCGCTGGGGCCGCGAATTGACGGAAGAAATCATTCCGATCGAAGCAAATCTTGAGTCCGGCGCTATCGATTACGCGAAAGGTTGCTACATAGGCCAGGAGGTTATCTCACGGATGAAAATGTCCGGGCAAACGAACAAACGTTTGTGCGGTCTCGTGTCCGCCGACGGCGCGTCGTTATCGCCGGGGATGCGGTTATGGTCCGGGCAGGAGCAGCAAAAAGATGTCGGCTGGATTACCAGCACAGCACGGAGCGAGCGACTGCAAAAAGAGATCGCGCTCGGTTATGTGAAGCGCGGTTTCAACGCGATTGGGACTCAGCTGCGGGCAATCGTGGTTAATGAAAATACGTCTGCGCATCTTCCGGTCGAAGTCGTTACCATCCCTTTTGTTTAACGCATGCCGAATATCACGCTCAACAATCTTTCCGGCGGTGACGTCAGAAATATCTCGCTTGAGATTCGGGACCGCGAATTTGTGGTCTTGACAGGGCTGCCACGCTGCGGGAATGCGGCCATCATTCGCATGCTGGCCGGCCTGTCGAAAATTTCCGCGGGCGACATTTTTATGGGGGAACGTCGGGTGAACGATCTGCCGCCTAACGAACGCGATGTCGCGATGGTTTTTCCCGATGACGCACTCTATCCGCAGATGTCGGTCCGCCAGAATATCACGTTTGGTTTGAAGAAGCGGAAATTTTCCAAGACCGAAATTGCCAAACGGGTGGCGGATGCCGCCAGCATTCTTAAAGTTGAAGATCTTCTGGAGGAGATGCCTTCGGCGCTTTCACGCGAAGAACGGCAACGCGTCGCGATTGCTCGCGCGGTTGCGCGCAAACCAAAGGTTTTTCTCCTGGACCGGCCGCTCGAAAATCTCGACGCCGTGATTGGCGCCCAGCTCCTCGCCGAACTGAAAAAGCTGCAGCAGCGCTTGCAGGTGACGATCATTTACGCCACGCACGATCCGATCGAAGCGATGATCCTGGCCGACCGGATCGTGCTGCTGCGCGACGGCGTCGTCGCGCAGGATGGAGCGCCGCTGGCGCTGTATGACGAGCCGTTGAATCTATTCGTCGCTGGATTTCTTGGTCGGCCGCCCATGAACTTTTTGCATGGGACGCTTAAGGAAAGTCGCGAGCTTTTGGTTTTTTCCGAAACGGAGGGCGGCACGATCGAGGTGCGATTCTCCAAAACGGAAAGCACGACCGCGGCCGATTTTGTGGGGAAGCCGATCGTGCTGGGGGTTCGGCCCGAGGATATTTTGACCGGTCCGTCGCAGCGGCCGGCGGAAAATCTCTCCGCCAGTTTTTCCTCCATCGTGGACCATGTTGAACTACGCGGCGCGGAGACAAACCTCCACCTTCTGACAGGCGCGCATACGATTATTTGTCGCTCGCCGCGCCTGCTCGACATCCCTGGCGCCGGTCGGCGATTGCCCTTCCAGGTTGATTTGAGCAAGAGTCACTTTTTCGATCCGGTAACGACGCGGCGCATCAGCTAGACGCGCTATTTATTCCTTTTCTGAAACTTGCGCGTTTTGTTGTTGCCTTTCCAAACGCCCTGCGGGTAATGTCGCAACAAATCTACCGAGGACTCTTCCATTGAATCAACAATTAATAGCTCAAATCGGCCGCACCCAGCGGCTGGAAATTCTTAATACCCTTAAACGCACCAAAGGCCTGTCCGTGAACCAGCTCGTCGAAAAAATGAAGATGAGCTACATGGGCATCAAGCAACACTGCCTTACGCTTGAGCGCGATGGCTATCTCGATACCTGGCGACGTCCGCAGAAAATGGGACGCCCGGAGATGGTTTATCGGCTTACCCAGCGGACGCACGATTTGTTTCCCTGCGATAGTAACGATTTCACGCTCGAATTGTTGAAATCAATCAAGGAAGTTTACGGCCCCAACGCTTCGGAAAAAATGCTCATGCACGTTTTCGAGCGGAAGACGGAGCAACTCAAGGCCAAAGTAAAGGGCGAGACTGTCGCGGAACGGGCGAAATGGCTGGCGTCGCAACGTGAAAAAGAAGGCTTCATGTCCGAGTTTGTCGCTGAAGAAAAAGAGGGCGGGCCGCAGATTCTGGAATGTCATTCGCCCATTCTCAATCTGCTCGACGAGTATCCGATTATCGGGCGCCTTGAGCGCGATCTCGTGGCTGGCGTGCTCGGCGTGGAAGTGCGGCGGGAAGAAAGCCGCGTCTCCGGCTTGTACGAGGCCGCGTTTTTTTTCTCGGTTTAATGCGCGCCAAAATTTGGCGCGCAGAATTCCGCTTTCCCGCCCGCTGAATATCGGTTGATTGGTGGCCCATGCCACGGGCTTTTCCGACTGCGGTAATCGAGGATCTGCAACCGCTGATCGACGGCGGCCGCTATCCGATCAAGCGCGTTGTGGGCGATGATCTGTCGGTCGAAGCGGATGTTTTCAAGGATGGCCACGATGTCGTCGCCGCCGCGCTGAAGTGGCGTTTGCTCGGCGAAACACGCTGGCACGAAACGCCGATGGTGCACGTCGACAACGACCGCTGGCGCGGCATCTGCACGCTGTATCACAATGCGACCTACGAATATACCGTCGAAGCCTGGACCGATACATTCCGCGGCTGGCAGCACGAATTTGCCGCGAAGTTTGCCGCCGGCCTAACTAACCTGGGAAGTGAAACCCTCGAAGGCGCGGCGCTGCTTGATGATGCCGCGCGCCGCGCGACGAATATGGCCGATGCCGAGCGGCTCTGCGAACTCGCCGTGAAAATGCGCGTGAGCGAGCCGGCGGAAGTAAATGAGATCGCGCACTCCGGCGAGCTGGAAGTTTTGATGGCCACTTATCCCGACCGTTCGCAAGCGACGCAGTACGGACCGCCTCCGCATGTGATCGTCGATCGCAAGGAAGCACGTAGCGCCGCTTGGTATGAATTTTTTCCTCGGTCAGCAGAAGGGCGCGCCGATCGTGGCTCGACTTTTCGCGATTGCCTGCCGCGCGTGGACGATGCGCGAGCGATGGGATTCAATGTGATTTATTTTCCGCCGATTCATCCAATCGGTCATACCAATCGCAAAGGCCGGAACAACTCAGTCACATGCGAACCGGGCGAGCCGGGCGTGCCGTATGCGATTGGCAGCGAATGGGGCGGACACAAGGCGGTCGAGCCGGCGCTGGGAACGCTGGAAGATTTCGCGTGGCTTGAGCGCGAAATCCGCAACCGCGGGATGGAAATCGCGCTCGATTTCGCGATCAACTGCTCGCCGGATCATCCTTACGTCCGCGAACATCCCGAGTGGTTTTACAAGCGACCAGACGGCACCATTAAATACGCCGAGAATCCTCCTAAAAAATACGAGGACATTTATCCGCTGAATTTTCGCTGTGAAAACTGGCGAGAACTCTGGGATGAAATGGTAAGTATCATTCTCTTTTGGGCCGAGCACGGCGTGCGTATATTTCGCGTCGATAATCCGCACACCAAACCGGTCGCGTTTTGGGAATATCTCATCGCCGGCGTGCGGATCAGCTATCCCGACGTCATCTTCCTCTCCGAAGCATTCACCCGGCCGAAGATGATGAAAGCCCTGGCCAAAGCCGGCTTCAGCCAGAGCTACACTTATTTCACCTGGCGCCACACCACGGCGGAGTTCACCGAATATTTCACCGAGCTTACCCAGACCGCGATGCAGGAATATTTTCGCGGCAATCTCTGGCCGAACACGCCCGACATCCTCCCGTTTCATCTTCAGGAAGGTGGCCGGCCCGCGTTTCTCATCCGCGCCGTCCTGGCTGCGACGCTCTCGAGCGTTTACGGCATCTACAGCGGCTTCGAGCTCTGCGAAAACGAAGCGCTCCCCGGCCGCGAGGAATATCTCGACTCCGAAAAATACCAGTGGAAAGAGCGCGACTGGAACGCGCCCGGGAACATCAAGGATTTGATCACGGCCCTGAACCGCATCCGCCGCGAAAACCGCGCGCTGCAACTTTACGATAACCTGCGTTTCTACCGGACCGATAACGACGCCATCCTCTGCTACGGCAAGATGACCGCATCGCGCGACAACATCATCCTCGTGGTGGTGAACCTCGACCCGGAGCGCCCGCAAAATTCCTACGTCCAAATTCCGATCGAAGAATTCGGCCCAATGGATTCCGATGCCTACCAGGTCCACGACCTCCTCACCGACGCGAAACACATCTGGCGCGGGAACCGCAACTACATCGCGCTCGACCCCCGAAAACAACCCGCCCACATCTTCCGCGTCCGCCGCTGGCTCACCGGCGAGAGATTTGTTTGAACGCGGAGTGACGCCGGACGGTCTTTGGAGGCTAATGCGCGGCGATGGAAGTTTGCATCCGCTGCCGCCGTTGCCTATCATAACAGCACTCTCGGAATGAATATTTTTTTCGCGCTGTTCGCGGGCACGCCACTTTTCCTCGCGCAAACTCCCGCGTCGCTGGCTCCCGATTTGCCGCGAGGGCAGTCCATTCTCCAAGCCATGATCTCGGCGGGGCCGGTGATGATTCCGCTTTTCGCGCTCTCGGTTTTTTCGATCATGCTGGTGATCGTTTATTTCCTGACCATCCGTCGCGGCGCGGTGGTCTCGAGTGGATACATGGCGACGGCCGATGCGCTGTTGCGCAAGCGCGATTATCTCGGGTTGCTCGCAGTTTCCAATCGCCATGGCGAAGCGATCGCGCGGGTCGTGCAAAAGATGCTCGATTTCACGACGAAAAATCCTACGGCGGAGTTCCAGCAGGTGCGCGAGATCGCGGAAACGGAAGGAACACGCGTGGCGTCGAGCCTGAACAATCGCGTGATCTATCTGGCCGATATTGGGATGATCGCGCCGATGCTCGGGCTGCTCGGCACGGTTATCGGCATCATTCGCTCCTTCGGCGCGCTGGGCGCGGATCTCGGCTCGGCGCGTTATGTGCAACTTTCGAAAGGGATCAGCGAAGCGCTGGTTAACACTTCCGCCGGTCTCGCAATCGGCATTCCCGCGATGATTTTCTACGCTTTCTTCCGCGGCCGCGCGCAGAAATTGATCTCCGATCTGGAGGCCGCCGTCACGCATGTCCTCGCGCTGTTGTCGCTGCAATACAGCAAGCGCACGGGCGAGCGCGCGCCGGTCTTGTTGGAAGATGAATTCTAAAAATCTTCCTCTTCCGCTTCCTCTTCACTTTCTTTTTTGATGAACCTGCGCAAGCACGCCACGCTGCAGCATCCCGGGATTCAACTGGCGCCCCTCGTCGATGTGCTCCTGCTCCTGCTCATTTTCTTTCTCATGACCTGGAACGCGGCGCGCAATGAGAACGAGCTCGACGTAAAAGTTCCCAAGGCCAGTGCGGCGAAGGAAAAGGCGGCGCCAATCGGCGATGTGGTGGTGAACGTAAAGACGGACGGTAACGTAGTGGTAAATCGGCGCACACTAAACAGCGCGGAGTTGACCGAGATGTTGAAAAACCTGGTGCAGCTCTATCCCGATCAGGCGGTCGTCATCCGCGGTGATGAGACGGGCGCGTACAAGAATGTCGTCGGCGTGCTGAATATTTGCAGCGAAGCCGGCATCACCAACATCGCATTCGCGACGGCGAAATGAAGGCGGGCCGGGGCGCAGTTTGCCTCGTGCAAACGGCGCTGATTTTTTCGACGGTGTCGGCTGCGATGGCGCAACAGACACGCGAGGTGCGGCGCGCTCAGCCGGCGCAAGAGGAACCGCCGGTGGCCCGTGCGGTGCCTTTTGATGAGCCGACGCCGGCCTCGCGGCCGCGCCGTGTGCCCGATTCTCCACCGGAAACATCCGCGGAGGAATCAACTCCGACCGAAACGGAAGCGCCAGAAAAACGCCAGCTGGATTACGCCAACGCTCTTTTTTCCAAGAAGCTTTACGACCTGGCCGTACCGGAATATGAAAAATTCCTTGGGCAATTTCCGGGAGCGGCCGGTCGTGCCAGCGCGTTTTTTTATCTTGGAGAATGTTACCGCGCGCTCAATCGCACGCCGGCGGCCCGCAGCAGTTTTCAAAGCGTGCTCGATAATTATGGCGAGAGCGAATTCGCCGGACCTGCTTCCTACGGCGTCGCGGAAATTTTGTTCGTGCAAAAAGATTATGGCGCGGCGCTGACGCTTTTTCATCGCGCCGCGGCGAAGTCGAAGGAATCAGCGCTCGCGCTTTCGGCGCGTTATTTCGAGGCGCGCTGCCTGGAAAACGTCGATCGCAAGGATGAGGCACAAAATCTTTATCAACAGGTGAGCGAGGTGAAGAATCCGAATCCTTATCGCGACGATGCGCGGCTGGCGGCGGGCGCGATCGCGCTCGCGCGCGGGCGAAAGACGGACGCTCTCAGAAATTACGAAGCGCTCGCCAACGAAACGCAAAAGGCGGCCTTGAAAGCCGAAGCGACCGTGCGGGCCGGTATGGTGGCGGTGGATTTGCAGCAAGGCGAGAAAGGTAAGGCCGATAAAGTGATGGCGGAAAAGGCGGCGAGTTTATTGCAAAAGGGGCGGGGACTGCCGGACGCCGGACGCTGGCGCGGCATCGCGGAGGTCGGGCTGCTGCGTTTGAAATATCAAACCGGCGATTACGAAAAAGTGCTGGCCGAATATAAACGCGGCAAGGACGAGATCCCCGAAGAAGTGCGCGCGGAAATGATGCTTATCGCGGGCAACAGTCACCGCCAACTCGGACAGGTGAAAGAAGCGGACGAAACCTATCGGCAGATCATCGCCAAATACCCGGCGCGGGAGGAGGCGAAGGACGCGCAATATCAGCGGCTGATCAATCTCTACAATGGAAACGGGCCAACGTTGCTGGCGGAGATCGACGAATATCTCAAATCGAATCCTGCCCCTGAGCGTGGCGATCAGGCGAAGCTGCTTAAAGCCGAACACTATTACAAGGAACAGAAATTCGCGGAGGCCACTCCGGTTTACGCCGAACTGCGCGCCTCTCATCTCTCGCCCAAGCTTCGGGCCGAAGCCGCCTACAAACTCGGTTGGTGTTTCGTGCAGTTAAAAGACAACGCGCAGGTGATCGCCGCGTTTGGTTATTTTGTGAAAGGTTTTCCCGAGAGCGCACAGGTGCCGTCCGCTCTGACTCAGCGCGCTCTCGCGTTTCAGGAGGATAAAAATTACGACGAAGCGCTGGCTGATTTAAATGCGTTGCTAGCTAATTATCCCAGCGCGCGCGAACGCGAAGCGGCACTTCAGCAAAAGGCGCTCATTCTCGGTCAGCAAGACAATGGGAAGGGGATGTCGGACGCGTTCCGACAACTGCTGAAGGAATTTCCGAAAAGCCCGGCCGTCGCGCAAGCCAACTACTACATCGGGAAAACGGCCTTCGAGGCAAAGGACTACAAGACCGCGCTCGCGCCGCTCGATGCCGCGCGGCAGTTGAACAAAGAGCAGTATTACAATCTCGCTACGCTGCGCATCATCTCGGCGCTTTTCTATTTGAGGGATCGCCCGGCTTTAACGCGGGAAGTAAATGGATTTCTCGGCACTAGTCCGGGCGCGCATGTGCCGGCGGAAATTCTGGAGTGGCTCGGCCTTGAGTACTACAACGAGAAAAATTTTGTCGCATCCGAGAAATATCTGGCGCTGCTCGGCCAGAGCGAAAGTCTCGGCAGCGTAAAACCCGATTTTTGGTTTTATCTGGCCGACTCAGAATCGAAGCTGAAAAAATTCAGTGAGGCGGAAGCGGCCTACGAAAAGTATCTGCAGGTCGCGACTGATCCCGCGGCCAAGGCCAAGACATTGCTCGCGCTCGGCGCGACAAAAATCTCCGCGCATAAACCGGATGATGCGCAGAAAATTGCGGAGGAAATCATGACCCTGCAACCGGAGGGGCGAGTGAACGCGGAAGCGCGCTTGCTCGCGGGCGATGTGCAGAATGAGCGGCAACATTTCGATGATGCGGGCAAAGCGTTCATGGGCGTGGCGTTGCTTTATGATGATCCGGCGATCACGCCGCGTGCCTTACAAAAAGCAGCCGCCGCGTACGAAAAAGCGGGAAAGAAAGAGGAGTCCGAGCGCTCCCTAAAACAATTGCGCGAAAAATATCCGGACTTCGCCCGCGGTGGATAGTCTATTGATCGGACCGCTGCTTGGTTTATCGAATTTTCATCGAGCGAACTCCGCCACCTGCTGCGTCGAACGCAACTAATAGATAGTTAGCGTTTCGATCGGCAGTGGAGCGAGAAAATCATCGACATCGTCGATCTGCAAAACCGGTTTGGCCAGATGCGCAGCTAGAAGACTGGCATCTGGTGTCGGGGCAATACCAGCTTGCGCGGAGATTTCAGAGTGGGCCAGTTGCGCGATTACCTGCGTGACTCTCGCGAAAACATTTTTTGCATCGGTAAATTGCACGGTCGCAATACCGCCGCCCGTCGCTTCCACATATGGCGCGAGGGTGCCGGCAAAATGCAGCAGGATTTCTTGCCCGAGTTTTTCCTGCGCCCGCATTCGCGTTTTTATGACGAGCTGAAGCGCGCGCGCTAATCCCTGGCTCGGTGTCATGCCGCAACGCACACCGGCTTCGTCAGCGACGGCATTGAGTTGAATGATGACCGCTTTTTTTTCCTGGTCATCGATTAACGCAACGGGTTTCGCCCTTAGCGCCGGTTGATGACGCAGCGCGGCTTGCAGATAAAAATCCGGCAGATAAATCGTCGCAAACATCAGCCCGCTCCTGCGATTGTCTGGATTCCAGCGTGCGCGCGTGTTACGAGAATCTTTAAGCGGGCGGCGAGGTCACTCTGCTCCAAGTCGTCCAATTTCCAGGCACTCTCGAGAGACAATTTTAACTGCGCACTGCTGATCATATCGCGGCGCGTGAGAATCAGAAAGGCGATTGGCGTTGCTTCTACGAGACGTTGCAATCGATACCAGTTTGTCTGCGGAATTTGGCGAAGCTCTTCCATGGAATTCAGGACAAGATCGAGAATAACGAGCGGAAAATTTCCATCGCGTAGAAGCAGGTCGGCGGCTTTAACTGCTGCAACCGCTTTCCTGCAACGAATCCAAAGAAGATTGCGTAACCGTGAGGGACCGCGTGCGGCCCAGGCGGATGGATCGAAGGAATCCCGCCCATCAATCAACGCGAGGAAATAGCCCTCGCGGGAAGCGTTTTGCAACAGCGCATGGATCACCGACGCGCTCCCGCTGCTGAGGTGGGGGCTGCTCAATTCCGTGATGGCGCTTTTTGGCAGGCCGCCGCCGCCCGCTTGATCGAGGGCCGGCAGTCCGGTGACCAACCGGCTCCGAGGCGATGCCGCCGCTGGCGGATAACGTTCCGCGAGCAAATTGCGGAGATCGACGATCTGGCTGCTGCCACTCATGCCGCAAAATGGCATGAAGCGTAATTATGTTCAAACGAACGCTAAATGCGTTTGCGACGCGGCGCCGGCATTTGTTTCCGCACGAGCGAGACCATCACTCCCTGAATGCGCAGTTCCCGCGCAGGCACCAGATTCGGATAGAGCGGATTTTCCGCTTTCAGATACGGCCGTCCATGCTCCATCACGTAACGTTTCAAGGTCGTCTCGCCGTCGATTAAGGCGGCGACGATATCGCCCGTTTGCACTTCTTTTCGATCTTCCAGGATGATGATATCGCCATCCAGAATATGTGCGTCGATCATGGAATCGCCCCGGACGCGCAAGGCAAAGGTGCGCCCATTTTTCGAAGCATTAACAGAGCGCGCGTCGAGGGAAACATGACCTTCAACAGTCTGTTCCGTTAGCGTCGCCATGCCGGCGGGAATTTGCCCATAAATAGGAATGTCGGTGATGCGGACTTTCTGTATCGGCGTGATCAGAGCGCGGGCCTTGCGCGCATGCCGGTCGAGGAAACCTTTCCGCTCCAGTGCGTCGATGTATTGCATGACGGAAGTCTGACTGGCGAAGCCGAAGTGACGTTGAATCTCGCGCGTGCTCGGCGTGATCCCTTTTCCGCGTTGCTCGTTCTGGATGAAATGCAGGACGTCTTTCTGGCGCTCCGTCAGCATGTTTTATTTTCGCCGGGAACGGAGCTAGTTCAAGTTCAAATGAACACCCGGAGTTATGATACGCCGGTTAACACCAAATGTTTTTCTGCGAGTTCCGATCTCCACTTCGTTAAGTAGGAGAACTGAAGATAAAGGGCGTGCAACTCCGACCGATGGTCGATGTCGCCCGTCTTCCACGATTCACTCAATTTCCGCAACGCGCTGATCGACCGATCGTGTAGGTGGTCCAATGTTTCCAGCATCTGTGTGATACGCTCGATTGCTTTAAGCACCTCCGGCCTAACGAGCGATCGGTTAAGCGCGTTCGTTGCAGTCCCGGTGCGCCGCATCACGCCCTCTGTTTCCTGCATGAGCGTTGCCACCATCGGAAAGAGCCTGTCGATCTCTCCGGGAATTGCGAGTCCCGCGATCGCGACCGGTTCACCTTCCAACTGGAGTAAGTGCTGGAGACGCCGCTTGGGCTCGCGCAAAAGCTGATAGGCCTCGTTCAACTGGACAAAAGCTGCATCATCCTGTCCTGCGTGACCCGATTGCGCCGCAGTGTCGGGGTGCGCGCGCAGTGTTTTCTCGTGGAAAATTTTCTTCAACTCTACCGGATCCAGCCAAGGCACCCGTGGCTGATTGAGCAGAGCGAAGTAATCGGTCATGCAGCGAAGCTCTCGCCGCAGGAACAATGCGCCACCGCATTCGGATTCGTCACTTTGAATCCGCCCTTCTGCAAATCGTCGCTGAAATCGAGCAGTGAGCCGCTGACAAAAAGTGCGCTTTTGGGATCGACCACCACGCGGACATTGGCCGATTGCACCATGATGTCGCGATTAGCCGGGCCATCCACCAGATCCATTTTGTATTGCAACCCGGAGCAACCGCCGCCGATCACCGCCACCCGCAACGCTCCATGTGCGCGTCCCTGTTTCTCAAGGAGCGAGTTCAGCTTGCGCGACGCATTATCAGTCACCTTGATCAGACGCTCGTTGCCGATCTTGTAATTAAGCGGCGAGACTGGAGTGAAGGTTTCGGACACAGGGGACGTTAATTTGTCCAGGGCTTACCGCAAGGAGAGGGCTTCAGTCGTCTCGGTCGTCGAGAGGTGGAGAGCGGCGATCTCATCGATTTGCGCGAGCGAACTGAC
>JBDUCP010000162.1:0-3956 GCA_040003405.1 Verrucomicrobiota bacterium | reverse complement strand
ATCTGCGTTTATTTTTTTTGGTTCGGATTTTAACGAGGCCAACGAACCATCCTCGACCTGCCGCCTGCGTTTCAAACAACGAGTCGAAACCAGTACGCCCCCTTCTTTATCGGGGACAAAACGTAGCACGCTGAGAATGGAGCGCAAACGGCAGCCATAAGTAGTATGGCCCCAGTTTAGCCGACATCGAAAGCAGCCGCGATGCGTCGTCTTGGGAATGCTGTGACGCGCACGGCGAATAAAAATTTCCACGCCTGGCAGAAATTTATTGCCTGTCACTCGGAGCAGATGGGCAAGCGAAACTATCAGCCCCTCTACGCCTTCGCCGGCGGCATGAAATTCCGTTCTGCCACGACTTTGGTCGCGCAGAACTAAGCGCACCGCTGCGGAAAAGCGGGTGAAGGGAATCGAACCCTCGTATGCAGCTTGGGAAGCTGCCGTTCTACCATTGAACTACACCCGCAGGAGAATTTCAGATTCTAGATTTTGGACCGTCGGTTGCAAGCTTCGAGTCATTACTGCCAGGAAATAACATCGTCATCGTACGCGCCGCTTTGTTTGTCGCCAGCAGCCGCTGCTGTGGCTCCACTTTGATCTTTTCCAAGTGACCAGGAAATGATGCCAGTCTGTAGATCGGGAGTTGATCCAGCATGTGCCGTGTACGGATTGGCAACCTTACCCTCGTAGTCGCCATCGATTTCAGTGAGATATGGTGTTCCCCACGGGTCAAAATACTCACCGGGCCGATTCGCAGTCCCACCGATACCGCTTCGCGGATGGGCCGGATCTTTTACGTCAGGCGGTGAAATGAAGGCAATCTGTTTGGGATTATCCGTTGGGGAAAGACCGCGAAGCGCATTAAAGAGGGTTACATTGGCTGTTGCAGCCCCGTAGATCGTATCGCCGGTTGCACCAGTCGGCAGCGGATACTTTCCGTACTCCGTGTAAAACGCATTCACCGCTGTCACGATTTGCGCGAGATCGTTTTTCGCCTGCGTGCGTTTGGCTTGATCCTGCACGCCGCGAAACGCCGGAAACAACAAGCCCATCAAAATCACGATGATGGTGATGACGACGAGCAATTCGATTAACGTGAACGCTTCCCTACGTTGGACGTTAAACGTTGAACGTTGAGCGTTGGACGTTTTCTTCTTCATCTCCATTTTGCCATTTGCTCGGGGAACGGACATTGCGCGCAATCGGAATTATCCTGCAAACAAAAGTCTTCGTAAATCTGAAGTAATCCTTGTTGCTGCGCGACTCCTTTCGTGAATTGCGCGCGCCGCGCGTCGCCGCCAAAAAGTCGCGTCGCGGCGGTCTCGAGTCGGCGGTTGGAGAGACGCGCGCGCAGCTTTGCATAGTCGGCCCAAACCTCACGGCCTTCGGCTAGGAAGGATGGTAGAAGCACGTTCGCAAGAATTTCAGCAATGCGCGATTCGCCGATCAGCGCCATTTCTTTCGCGCTCGCATCGGATGTGAGCGTGTATTGAAAATTCCAAAATGGATGATGGAGTTGCAGAAAAAAATCTCCGGCGCGATTCGCATCTCTCTTCGCCACCGTTTTCATAAACGCTGACCACGCACAAACCAGCGCGGCCAGCGCACCGAGCCGTCGTTGCGGATGATTTAACGGACGCGCGCCGCTGAGTCGCCACAACTTCGTCGGCAAAACGAGCCGCTGCATTTCGTCGCGATGCGGCCACCAGCGGTCCCAAAGTTTTCTCACGTAGCCGCGAGTTCCTTGCGCATAGACCGCGAGGTCAGGTGCCTCCAGAAATCCGGCGACGCCGAAGAGCATCGCTTCCGCGGCGTCGTTTTGCTTGCGCAACAATCGCAGCGTGACGCGTTGTGCCAGAAGGGTGAAGCCAAGCTTGTTCCCTTTGTAGCCGAGCGCTGCGGCGATCTCTTGAAAGAGCGCTTCATCGCGCCCGTGATTTTCGACGAGGTTCCTGAACCGCGCGGCCTTGCGTTGTAATCGAAATTGCGCCGCGCCCGCAAGCACACCCTCAACGCGTTCCGGCGTGAGATCTTTCAACGGCGCCTGACATCGTCCCGGCCGCGCCAGCGGCACGCTCGCGGAAAATACATCCGGCAACGCTTTTAAATCGACGTGCACCTGCGGCACATTGTGATTTGAACTTGTGCGGGTGAAAAATGTGCGGCCGCTTTGTTGGACGAAGACGTGCAGCACAGCGTTGTCGAAAGCCGGATTGGTGGCGTGACCGTGCGTCTCCCAATTGCGATCGGCCAGATCGAATTCGATGCTGCCGCGGATCGGTTCGCTGTCGTTGATGGAAATCGCCGCCTCGGAAAAATCGGGACCCGCTTCGCGATTCCAAACGCCAAATTGAATGATCTCGATTTTGTTGCCGTCGGTTGACTGAAATTCTTTTCCGAAATCGCCAGCAAACCAGCGCGCTTGCAACTCTAGCTCGCTCGGCGCTCGCTCGGGCGGAAACAGCGCGCGTTCACGGACGCGCGCATGGTGGCGCAGCTCGGCGTACTGATTTGCCAACACCATTTCGCGCAAGTCTTAGCGGAGCGTGGGCGAGACGAGAAGAGAGATCGTGCGCTCCGGGCGCGATGTTATATTTGCGCCACGAGAGTTTCACTCTCGGGCGCGGGCTCGCTTATGCGTTCACGCAGGTATTTGGCGATCTGCTCGACCAGCGCGCCGCGCGCACGCGCAAAAACGAAAGAATGTTTCGGCCCGCCACCGGCGGTTGGAAAAATGTTGAGATTCTCGGAAAGGAATTGCGCTTCGCGCGCGATCGTGCAGCCATCCAGATCGATTGCCTGGCAAAGACCGCGACCGCTTTTTTTTGCGACGAAAACAATTTTCCGCGGCTCGTCATTCGTCGCCACCAGCGCGCCAAAAAGGTTTGGCGGAATTCCCCGGCCGCGGCCGCTGATGCAGGGAACCGCCCAGGCGATTGTTTCGCCGAGCACATTTTGTTTGCTGAAAATCGGGGCCAAACGTGACGGCAGCGCAATCGGCAGCGTTGGTGATTGATGCAGATCAGCCGGGCTGTTTAGTTTTCTGAGCGCCAACCAGATTTTTACTTTTACGGCGCGGAGAATTTTCGGAGCGAAATAGAGAAACGCGCCAATGGCGACAACGAAAATCGACAGCGCCAAAATCGGGTTGTAATGAATGAGCGCGAGTCCGCCGAAGACGCTGACATCTTCGAGCACGCTGAGGCCGATGTTCGAAAATGGTTCCGGCGACGCGTTCGCCACCAGCCGCGACGACGCTTTCGCGGTGTGCGTGACAAGACTGGTCGTGCCTGCAAGCAGGACGATGAGGACATTAAAAGTCGGAGTTGAATGACCGAGCACTTGGATCGCGAGCAGCGCGCCGCCGATCGGGCGGATCACGGTGTGAACGGCGTCCCACGCGCTATCGAGCCACGGAATCTTGTCGGCAAAAAACTCGAGGAAATAGAGCACGCCGGCGATCGTAATAATCCACGGCTGACCGAGCACCGCGAGGGATTGGTAACTGGGCGAAAGGACGATCCAGTGCTGGTTGATGGCGAGGCCGGTGACGAAAACGGTCAGGTAAAGATTGATGCCGGCCAGCGCGGCGAGGCCGAGTGCGACGCTCAGAAGATTAAATCTTTCCACGAGCAAATATTCGGCAAGCAGCGCGCTTGTCATGCGCTTTCGGATGTAGTGGCGGCTGTCTCAGCCGCTTGACGGTTGCCGCCAGAGACGGCGGCCTCTACAATTGCCGCCATGCTCGATATCCGTCTCATTCGCGAACAACCCGACTTTGTGAAAAGCCGGCTCGCGACGCGTGGCGGCGATGATGCGGCGAAGATCGATGAGGTGCTGTGCGTGGATGCGGAGCGGCGCAAAGCGGAGACGGCGTTGCAGCAACTGAATGCAGATCGGAAAAAATTGAGTAAGGAGATCGGCGGGAAGCGTGCGCGCGGCGAGTCGGCGGAAGAGAT
>JBDUCP010000161.1:0-3968 GCA_040003405.1 Verrucomicrobiota bacterium | reverse complement strand
CGACAAAGCTGCGCGAGAAATTGTCGAACTTGTAGCTCGCCTGGATGTGGCGATGCAGCGACATGCTGTTGAATTGCGTCAGCACATAGATGGAGCGGAGTCCCGAGTTCAGGCAGTTGCTAATCGGAATATCCACCAGTCGATATTTTCCGCCCAGCGGCACCGCCGGCTTCGACCGATCCCGCGTGAGCGGAAATAAACGCGTGCCGACTCCACCGCCCATGATGATGGCGAGCGTGCGCTGCTCAGTGCCGGGGGGCAGTGCGGGCGGAGAGGGAGCGAGCGAAGGATTCATGGCTGGAAGTTACCGGTTAGACCACCGGTGATTTTCACGACTTCAGATTAACGCAGGTTGCGCCGAGTCTCATCAAACAAAAAAGGCGGTATCGCTCTGCACGCGGCTGCCTTGCGGCTGAGAAGAGCAGCCGTTACACTCGACAACATGTGCGGCATTGTGGGTTACGTCGGACGGGCGGAAGCGGCTCCCATTCTCCTGGACGGATTGCGGCGTCTGGAATATCGCGGCTACGATTCGGCCGGCGTGGCCATCGTTGATGGCGATCGGGTCGAGACGCGCAAGTGCGCGGGACGGATCGCGGCGCTGGGGAAACTAATGGCGGAAAAGCCGCCGATGGGAACCTACGGAATCAGCCACACGCGTTGGGCGACGCACGGCAAGGCGACTGATCAAAATGCCCACCCGCACTTCGACGCCAGCGGCAAACTCGCGCTCGTCCACAACGGCGTGATCGAAAATTATCAAGCGTTGAAGGATCAGTTGATCAGCGATGGCGACACCAAATTTATCTCCGAAACCGATACCGAAGTGCTGGCGCATTTGATCGGAAAAATCTACGCGGATTCAGCGAAAGCGACCGTGCCCGGCACCAACGGCGACGCCGTTGCGCCAACGAATGATAAGCACCGCCTTGTCGCCGCCGTGCGCGCGGCCTTGCAGCAAGTCATTGGCACCTACGGCATCGCGTTGGTGCATCGCGACATTCCGGATTTCATCGTCGGCGCGCGACGCGGGAGTCCGCTCGTGCTCGGTGTGGGCAAAGAGGAAAATTTTCTGGCGAGTGATGTAAGCGCGATTGTCGCCTACACCCGCGACGCGGTTTATTTGAATGACTTCGACGTGGTCGCAGTCGAGCGCGACAAATTCGAAATCAGCTCGGTCGCGGGCGAAGGCGGCAATTATGAATTGAGCAAAGTCGAGTTCACGGCCGAGGACATTAAAAAGGGCGATTATGCGCACTACATGCTCAAGGAAATCTTTGAGCAACCAGGGTCGGTGCGCGACGCCATGCGCGGCCGTCTCAGCGCCGATGGATGCACGGCGAAACTCGGCGGTTTGAATATGACGCCGGCGCAATTGCGCGATGTCGGTCGTGTTGTTCTCACCGGCTGCGGCACCGCGCTGCACGCCGCCATGATCGGCGAATACTTGATCGAACAGCTCGCGCAGATTCCCACGGAAGTGGAATTCGCCAGCGAGTTCCGCCATCGCAATACGCCGATGACGCGCGATACCCTGGTCTTCGCCATCAGCCAGAGTGGAGAAACAGCCGACACGCTCGGCGCGTTGCGCGAAAGCCGGCGCAAAGGCTATCGCACGCTCGGCATTTGCAACAACGTCGCCAGCACGATTGCGCGCGAAAGCGACGGGGGCGTTTATATGCACGCCGGTCCAGAAATCGGTGTGGCCGCGACAAAATCGTTCACGTCGCAAGTCGTGATCCTCGCGACCCTCGGTTTGCTCTTCGGGCGAATGCGAAATCTTTCCACTTCGCAGGGATCAAGCATCATCGACGCGCTGGAAGCGTTGCCGGCGCAGATCGAAAAGGTTTTGCAACTGAGCGATGAGATCAAGGCCGTCGCCCAAAAATACGCGCGCGCGACCGGCTTTCTCTTTTTTGGCCGGCAGTTCAATTTTCCCGTCGCGATGGAAGGCGCGTTGAAATTAAAGGAAATCACTTATCTCTACGCCGAAGGCCATCCCAGCGCGGAGCTGAAGCACGGAATCATTGCTCTCGTTAGGCCGGATTTGCCCTCGATTTTTATTGCGCCCGATGATGCCGTTTTCTCGAAGAACTTGAACAACATCGAGCAGGTCCGTGCCCGCAAAGGGCCGATCATCGCGATTACGTCCGGCGCTTGCGCCAAAAAATTAACCGGCATTGCCGATGACATCATCACCATCCCCGCCGTGCCGGATTATGTCAGCCCCGTGCTCAGCGTAATCCCGCTGCAGTTGTTTGCGTATCATCTCGCCGTCGTGCTCGGACGCGATGTCGATAAGCCGCGTAATTTGGCTAAAAGCGTCACGGTCGAGTAGCTCCGTGCAAGCGAAAGACGATTACGTCCTCAAGCTCTTGGAAGATGCGGGGTTGGTTACTCATTCGCAAATCGAGAGCGCGAAGTCGCGTTTGAATGGTGCGGCGCATCTCGTCGATGTGTTGATCAAAGATGGCATTGTTTCCGATGCCGATGTCTCGCGCACGCTGGCCGCGCAGGCGCACATGGATTGGGTGGATCTCGCCACCAAATCCATTCCGCAGGATGTGATTGAGCAGATTCGCGCGCAGGATGCTCGCCGCTTCAAGGTCATCCCCGTCGGCTACGGCGAGACCGGACTCATCATCGCGGTGAGCGATCCGCTCGATATCGACACCATCGACAGCCTCAGTTTTTTGTTACAGCGCGAGATCGAGCTGGTCTGCAGCAGTCCCGCTAAAGTTCGCGAAGCGCTGATTAAATATTACGGCACGGCGGACGAAGCGTCGGATATCTTGATGCGGCAGATCGGCCAGGAAGTCGATCTCGGTTTGGAGATGACCGAGGGCGCCGGAGAGATCGGCGGGGGCAATGAAGCGGACGCGCCGATCATTCGCATGGTCTCGATGCTGTTGGTGGAAGCGCATCGACTCGGCGCGAGCGATATTCACCTCGAGCCGCTCGACAAAACTTTTCGCGTCCGCTTCCGCATCGACGGCGTACTCCAGGAAATGCAGTCGCCACCGAAGCGCTTGCAATCGGCCATCGTCAGCCGGCTCAAAATCATGACTGGCTCCATGAGCATCGCGGAGAAACGGCTGCCGCAGGATGGCCGCATTCAAGTGAAGATCGTGCGCAAGCCGATCGATCTGCGCGTCTCCACCATCCCCACCAATCACGGCGAAAGCGTCGTTATGCGCGTGCTCGATAAATCGAGTCTCATGCTCGGTTTGCCGGAGCTCGGATTTTTGAGCGACGACCAGGAAACGTTCGAGCGATTGCTGAAATTGCCGGACGGCATTCTACTCGTGACCGGCCCGACTGGCTCTGGAAAAACGAGCACGCTCTACTCGTGCCTTAACTACATCAACAAACCGGACCGCAAGATCATCACGGTCGAGGAACCGATCGAATATCAAATGACCGGCATCAACCAGGTGCAGGTGAATGCTGATGTCGGCATGACATTTCCGGTCGCGCTGCGTTCCATTTTGCGCCAGGCGCCGAACATTATTATGATCGGTGAAATTCGCGATCTGGAGACGGCGACGATTGCGACCAACGCTAGTCTCACGGGCCATCTCGTCTTCAGCACCCTGCACACAAACGACGCGCCCTCCGCCGTCGCGCGCCTGGTGGACATTGGCGTTCAACCGTTCCTGGTTGCTTCTTCCGTGCGCGCGATCATGGCGCAACGACTCGTGAGGCGCCTCTGCGCGCAGTGCAAGCAACCAGGTGAGCTGAGTGAAACGGAGTTGCGCGCGCTGCGCCTCGAGCCTTCGCAACTGAGCGAAGCGGAGGTGATGAAACCGGTCGGCTGCGATCAATGTCGCAACACCGGCTACAAGGGTCGCATGGGAATTTTCGAGATTTTCATTATCGACGACGACGTGCGCCACATGATTAACAACCGCCGCTCGACCCTCCATTTGCGCAGGCGTGCGCGCGAACTTGGCATGCGCACATTACGC
>JBDUCP010000023.1:0-13855 GCA_040003405.1 Verrucomicrobiota bacterium | reverse complement strand
GCACCTTCCTGGAACGTCACCATACCGGATGGGACGCCTGACCCGGGAGGCGCTGATGCTACGGTTGCCGTGAAGGAGACTACCTGGCCAAAGTCCGACGGATTAGGCGACGAACTTAATGTAGTGGCGGATGCCCGGGCATGGACTTTTTGCACCAGGGTCGCTGTGCCACCGCTGAAGTTACCGTCTCCGCTGTAGGTGACAGTAATGAAGTGATTGCCCAGGAATCCGTTGCCTGCGGTGAGACTGGAGGTAGTAACCGATGCCTGTCCGTTGGCATCCAGGAGGACATCCGCTGCAAGAGTAGTCGTGACCGGAGTCAAATTTTGATAGGTGAAGTCCACAAAGGTGACAGTGCCGGTAGGAGTAGGTCCCGGTGAGCCGGTGTTTGTAATTGTGGCGGTGAAGGTGAGTGGGTCGCCGAAAACGACAGGGCGGACATCCGGCACACTGGACGCCACCGTAACCCCAACTCCATTCAAGTCGCCGAGCGCAAAGAGGGTGCCGCCATTAAGAGTGTACACTATGCCATTTGGACCAATGATAGTAGGGACGTAAGGCTCTCCTATGCCCTGCGTGAGTTGTACAGCTTGGGAATACGAATTGGTGGCGACGTTCCAGCGGTAGATGTGACCGTCTTCGCTCGGGGTAAAAATGCTATTGGTAGCTGGATTGACCGCCGCCGTATTAATGCACCACTCCCGCACGGCATACGGGTAGCTGGTCGACATATTCTCCCCGTCGGGAGTGGGTCCAATCATTGTGAGCACTTCGCGCATTTCCTCCAGACCGCCGGCGGATGAGTGGGGATCGATCTGAGTGTCGTTGGGATCGAGCAAGGCGATCTTGTTGACGCCGTCACCATCATCAAAGGCGTAGTTGTTGTACTTACAGAAAAGCAAGTAAGAGGAGGTTCCTTGATATGAGGGCACCATGCTGGCCGGCACGATGGCGGTGGTATAATCCCAACCAAAAGCGCCTGGGGTCTTTTCATTCACAAGATCGGCGCTAAAGCGCAGGAGAAATCCCCGCGAACCATTACTCGAACTGCCTAGAATTCCAATGTAGACATCATTGTCGGGAGCGACCGTGGGAGAGGCCGTGCTGTCGTCGAGAATAGCCGCCTCGCCGCCATCGCGGGGGTCTCTTAAGAAAACGCGGTACCTTGGCACGAGCGTCGTGCTATCCAGGCCGATAAGATAGCCGGCGGCGCTGGTGGCAGTCTTCGCCACTACGTAAAGCGTGGTTTCGTCGTTACTAAGAGCAGGGGCGGAATTGTGGGAGTCGCGCCGAATATTGCTATCGTTGGCCGCCGTCCCAGCAAGGATATAAGTTCCATTGCCATTAGGATCCATGCGGGCAAAGCCGCTTTGCGAGGTATTTAAGGGAGCGGGCGCAGTGCCTTGAACGCGGAAGCCAAAGAAAATATTGCCGTTACTATCAGCGGTAATAGGAGTGTTGATAAAGATAGTAGCGTTATAGGCAGCAGCGTTAGCCAGGTAGTTAGCCAGAGTAGTATAAAATACCTGGTGGACAGGGGTGCCATGAGCGACGGAATCGGGGTTTTCGATGTAATAGATGGTGCCGCCATTACCGGCATAGTAGAGACGAGTGCCAAAGGAACCAGTCGTTAGGCATGGATTGTAAACCGGCACCCACCCGTGGTTGGGAAGGACGTAATCGCTGGTCAGCGTATATTTAGCGGCGCCGCTGTTCCCATCGAAAGCGTCCACTCGAAACCCGTCACTGGCCGTCTTGACCGGAACAAGAACCGTATTCGCATTAGTAACCAAAGGAGAGCCGTAATGGGCAAACGCTCCGTTATTGTTCAGGTCAACCGGTGCGGACCAATGGATACTATTGAGGTTCTGAGCCGGGGCCTGATAGGTGGCGGTGTGCTGCGCGTTGCCGGCGAAAGTGGGAACGCCGGAGGATTGACCGGGGGCATTGCCCGCGTTTCCGCTATTCGCGCGAACCAAAATAACCAGCGGCAAAATGCCGATGACAGAACAAAAGAAGATTTTCCGAACAGATTTTTTCATAGTGAAATTGGCATCGCTGATGTTTTGTGGGACGAAATATCGAGGCCTTTCGTCGATCATCTCGAAAGTATTTTCGGCGATTTCGCGACAGATGAAACAAGTTTATTCGTTTTTGTCGGACTTCGCTACCCGCCCGCCAATTGTTGGCAGGCGAAATTGTTTTCTCGCCATGGGCTTTGCGGGCAGGCAATAAGGTGCGGCATGCTGTTTTTGTTGATCGTTATTTTCGCCGTTTTCCTTTTCGAATACATCAACGGCTTTCATGACGCTGCCAATGCGATCGCCACCGTCGTCTCGACGAAAGTGATGACGCCGCGCGTCGCGGTAATCATGGCTGCGACCTTTAATCTCATCGGCGCGCTATCGGGCACGGCGGTGGCGAAAACTGTTGGCTCGGGCTTGGTGGATACGAATTACGTAACCTCGACCACAATCCTCGCGGCGATGCTGGCGGGCATTTGCTGGAATTTATTCACCTGGTGGTCGGGCTTGCCGACGAGTTCCAGTCACGCGCTTATCGGCGGGCTTTGCGGGGCGGCGCTCGCCTCGGCGCACGGCCATTGGACGGTCATTAAGTGGTCGCTCACGAAAGTGAACGCGACGACGGGCGCAACCTCGTGGGATGGGTTGCTGCCGAAAGTGATTTTCCCGATGATCGGGTCGCCCATCGTCGGATTTATCGGGGCGTACATCGTGATGTCATTGCTGTTTCTCATCGTGCAGAAGTGGACGCCGCGCATGGTGAACAAGACTTTCGGCAAACTGCAAATTTTCAGTGCCGGTTACATGGCGTGGGGTCACGGTTTCGCTGACGCGCAAAAGACGATGGGCATTATCGCGCTGGCCACTTTCACCGCGACCAAGGCTGGCACGTTAGAACATCTGCCGCCGTTTCTCTCCTTTCTGCATACGCCAAAATTCGAGATCCACTTGTGGATTAAAATTGCCTGCGCAGTGGTGATGGGATTGGGGACGTGGGCCGGTGGCTGGCGCATCATTCGCACTCTCGGGCACAAGCTGGTGCAGATGAAGCCGGTCCACGGTTTCGCGGCGGAAGCGACTGGCGCGACCATTCTGCTCGTCGCTGGCAATCTAGGGATGCCAGTCTCGACTACGCACTGCATCACCGCTTCCATTATGGGAGTAGGCGCAGCGAAAAGTCCCGGCGGGGTGAACCGGATCGTGGCCGAGCGCATTATCTGGGCGTGGATTCTTACGATCCCGTGCACGGGCGGTCTGGCCTACCTGCTTCTGCGGGTGCTGCGCCATTTTGTTGGCGCGTAGTGCAGGCAAAGCGTAACGCATTTGCCTGCACAATCCGACGAGATGCAGTATTCTAGCGCGCGATGAGATTGATCGTTTACGGGATGGCGATGGGACTGCTGGCGGCGAGCGCGCAGGCGCAAATCGAGGTGGAATTAAAATTCAAACGCCTACAATACATCGCGCACGAGCCCGTCTTCGCGACGGTAAAGATCACCAACCTCGCCGGGCGCGATATCGATCTGCGCGATGACGAAGGGCAGCATTGGTTCGGCTTTGAAATCAACGCCGGTGAAGGTCGCGTGCTCGCCCCGATCCGCGCGGAGGCGGGAGACCCGCCGCTCCATGTCGAGGCGGGTAAGACAGTCACGCGCAAGATTAATCTCTCGCCGCTTTTTCCGGTGCACGATTTCGGCGCCTATCACGTCCGCGCCAATGTTTACTTCGCCGACCTGAACAAATTTTATTATTCGCCGACCAAGGTTTTCCAGGTCACGGCGGCGCGGCCGATCTGGCAAAAAACCGTGGGCGTGCCCGATGGCGTGGCGGGCGCGGGCGAAATGCGCACCTACTCGCTCCTGACGAATCGGTTTCCCGATCACACTTCGCTCTACGTGCGCGTGGAAAACAAGGAGACCGGCGCGGTTTATTCCACCTTCTCGTTAGGCCGCGCTATTTCCTACGACGAACCGCAGGCCGAGTTCGACCGCACGAATCAATTGCATGTTCTGCATTGCGCCGCGCCTCGAACGTGGGCTTATTCGCATATCGGTTGCAATGGGGAACTCCTGGCGCACTCAATTTTCATGGAAACAAAAACCCGTCCACGTTTACGGCATGCCGCCGATGGAGCCATTGCGGTCCATGGTGGCGCGCTTGATGCGCCGGTCGCCCAATCTGCGCGCAATCCAGCCCCAAAATTATCGGCGCGACCGCCGATCGAGGATTAGGTTCTCTGCCGCCGGCTGTTCGATGAAACGTCTCCCTTTTCTTTTTCTGTTTGTGATGGCGAGTCTCTTTGCGTTCACTCCGCGCGTGCGGGCGCAATCGCGTTCCACCGTTGTCATCGATGCAGGCCACGGCGGCTTCGATCGCGGCGGCGTCCCGGGCCAACGCATCAGCGAAAAAGACAAGACGCTCGATGTGGCGCAGCGGCTGCGAAATATTTTGCAAGCCGGCGGCTATCGCGTGGTCATGACGCGCGACAGCGATGTCTTCGTCCCACTGCCGACGCGTGTGGCAATCGCAAACTCGTATCGCAACGCCGTCTTCGTCTCCATCCATTTCAATTGCGCGAGCCGCAGCGGCGCCAACGGGATCGAGACCTACTATTATAGAGGGGACAGCGCGGGTCTCGCTGCCGCCATTCATCGCAACGTCGTGGCCGGCGCCTCCACCGAGAATCGCGGAATACGCCGCCGCGGTTTTTTTGTCATTCGCAAAACGGCAATCCCATCCGTGCTGGTCGAGTGCGGATTTCTGACCAACCCTACGGAAGGCGGCTTGGCGCAAACCGCTTCCTATCGGCAGAAGCTGGCCGAGCAAATCGCGCGTGGCATTCGTCGGCAATCGCCCGGGTATTTCCGTCCTCTCACTGCCTCATTAAGCCGAGCCGGCCAGGTCGGGCCGCAGCCTTTCGACAGCGGCGCGAACATGCGGGATTTCGTGCGGGCGGAAGCGGTGCGGGAACGTTCGACGTCGAAACGTTCGAAGCACAAAGCGTCGTCGCATCACAAGGCGACGAAGAAAAAGAAAAAAAGCAGCGGCGACGCAGACAAGCCGAAGAAAAAAACCAGGAAGAAAAAGAAATCGGAGGATTGAGTGGACTCGCCGGTCGTAAGCGCGGCGGAGATGCGCGCGGCGGAAGAAGCCGCCCTCGCACGCGGCGTTGAGGTCGAGGCTCTGATGGATGAGGCGGGTCGCGGGATTGCGCGCGCGGTCCAGCAATTTTTCCCGTGCGCAGGGACATGCCTCGTTTATGCCGGCAAAGGGCACAATGGCGGCGACGCGCTGGTGGCCGCGGCGGTGTTGCAGCGCGCCGGATGGCGGATCGACCTGCGACTTCCATTTCCCGAAAATGAATGCAGCGAACTGACGCACAAGAAACTGGAGGCGCTTCGCAAATCTCAGGGGGACCCGCACGTCCAGGACGCCGCGACCATCAGCGGACGTGCGGAAGCACGTCCCTCCCCAGTAATCATTCTCGACGGTTTGCTCGGGATCGGAACGAAGTCATTTCTGCGCGAACCAATTCGCGCGGCGACGCGTGAGATCAATCGCCTGCGCGCCGAACAAAAGGCATTTGTTTTCGCGGTCGATATTCCATCTGGATTTGACGATACCGGTGAAATTGATCCGGACTCCGTTGTCGCGGATTTCACTGTCACGATCGGTTTCGCCAAGCACAGCCTCATTCAGGATGCCGCGCTCGATTTCGTTGGACGCATTGTCGTGGTGGGGCTGGCCGATCTGGCGGTAAGCGGCGTTCGCCATGAAACAGTCGCCACTGGGGAATCACTCGCTTCGCTTCTGCCCCGCCGAAAATTCAGTGCGCATAAGAATCAATTCAGCCGCATCGGCATCGTGGCCGGTTCGAAAGGATTCGTCGGCGCGGCGATCATGACAGCGGAAGGCGCATTGCGCTCCGGCGCGGGGCTGGTCGAACTTTTTGTGACGGAAGACATTTACGAAATTGCCGCCACGGTCGCACCCGCGGAGGTGATGGTGAAACCGACGCGCGGTTATCGCGAACTTGCCGGACTATCGATCGATCTCTGGGCAGTTGGTCCCGGTTTGGGAAAATCGCACGCCATGCGCATCCGCGACCTGATCGCGAACGCGACGCAACCGATGGTGATCGATGCCGATGGTCTGAACATCCTGGCGGACGATGTCGAGATCCTGAAACGTTGCCGCGGCCCGCGCCTGCTCACGCCGCATCCGGGGGAAATGGCGAGATTGTTTGACGCAGGGAAATTGTCGCGGGCCGGCCTCGCGAAAAATTTTTGTGAAAAATTTCCCGTCGCACTTTTACTAAAAGGCAGCCGCACCATTGTCGCGCAACGCGATGCCCCGCTCAGTTTCAACACCACCGGAAATCCCGGTATGGCCACCGGCGGAATGGGCGATGTATTAACCGGCGTTTGCGCGGGTTTGATTGGACAAGGGTTGTCACTTTACGATGCGGCGCGACTCGGGGCGTGGGTCTGTGGGCGCGCCGCCGAGATCGCGATCTTTGAAAACGGCGCGAACGAGTTATCCCTCCTCCCGCGTGATGTGCTCGAAAATCTTGGGGCGGTTTTTAACGAACTGCGTTAGCCGCATCCCTGGCTGGTCCCGCATTCCGTGCAAACGCCGCACACGCCCGCCCTGATCACTTTCGTACTGCCGCAGTGCGAGCAAGTGATATCCATAAACATGTTGCCGAGCGCTTCCTTCACGCCGTCGGCGTGAGTGTGGCCGTTACTGGCGACGTGCGGAAGGCCTTCATTCGGCAAATGGTTCGTAATGACATCGATCAATTCCTTCTCCGCCGTGCGCGGCAGGTCGGCCACGGGGCGGTTAATCGCTTTCTTTTCCATCTCGGGAATTTCCTTCATCGGCAGCTCGCCCTGACCGCGGCTCGGCGAAGTCGCCTCTTTGTATCCGGGAATAAACTGGCAGCCGAGCCAGCGAAAAACGTAATCGGTGATGCTGGTGGCATTGCGAATGTCGGGGTTTTTGGTGAAGCCGCTCGGCTCGAAGCGTTGGTAGGCGAATTTTTTCACCAAACCCTGCAACGGGACGCCATATTGCAGCGCGATGGAGGTGAGCGTGCCGACCGTATCCATCAATCCACCGATGGTGCTGCCCTCTTTTGACATGGTGATGAATAGCTCGCCGGGTTGTCCATCCTCATACAAGCCGACGGTGATGTAACCTTCGTGCCCGGCAATCTCGAAGCGGTGAGTCAACGACATCCGCGTGTCCGGCATGCGATGACGCGAGGGTTGATCAAGACGACGGCGTAGCGTCGCCACTTCCTGATCGAGCTCGACGATGCGGCTTTCGAGCTCGCCCCGGTCCAGGGCGGCGACGGCTTCATGGTTGGTCGCGCCCATGTCTTTTGTCTTCCGCGTATTCAGCGGGGCGGAACGTTTCGAGCCGTCGCGGTAGATCGCGATCGCTTTCAATCCTAGCCGCCAGCCTTCGATATAGGTGTGCATGATCTCGTCCACCGTCGCAGTCTCCGGCAGATTGACCGTTTTCGAGATCGCGCCGCTCAGGAACGGCTGGGCTGCCGCCATCATGCGCAGATGCCCCATGTAGCCTAACGAGCGCACTCCCTTGTAGGGCTTAAAGGCGCAATCGAAAATCGGGAGGTGTTCCGGTTTCAACCCGGAGGAAATATTCGAGCCGTCGGAATCGGCTATGTCTTCGATCGTGTCGAAGGCGTCGATGTGCGCGATGATGCGCTCAATTTCCTCGGAATTGTAACCCAGTTTCTCCAGCGCAGGGGTGACTGTTTGGTTCACGATCTTCAACATGCCGCCGCCGGCCAGGAGTTTGTATTTTACCAGCGCGATGTCGGGCTCGATCCCGGTGGTGTCGCAATCCATGAGGAAGCTGATCGTGCCGGTCGGCGCGAGGACGGTGACCTGTGCGTTGCGATAGCCGTGACGCTGGCCCAGTTCGGCCGCGCTTTCCCACACTCGGCCAGCCTCTTCTTTCAAATAAGCAAATTCCTCGTTCGGCGCGATCTCGCTTACCGCGCATCGATGGAGATCAATCACTTCATGCATGGCCGCGACATTATTTTTCGCCACCGGCTTGGCGACACCGGTGCACCGGGCATCGCGGTAGCCGGGAAAAGCGCCCAACACCTGCGCCATCCGCGCGCTTTGCTCGTAGGCTTCACCGGTCATGATCGACGCAATCGATCCGCCCAAGGCGCGGCCTTCGGTGCTGTCGTAGCCGTAGCCGTAGCTCATGATAAGTGACCCGAGATTGGCGAAGCCGAGTCCGAGCGTGCGAAAAATATGTGAGTTCTCCGCGATTTCCTTGATCGGATAACTGGCGTTATCGACGACGATTTCCTGCGCGGTGATGAAGACGCGCACCGCCGCCTTGAAGCGCTCCACTTCGAATACTCCGTCCGGTCCTTTGAACTTCATCAAATTGAGCGAAGCCAGATTGCAGGCGGTGTTATCGAGGAAGAGATATTCGGAACACGGGTTGGTTGAGTTTTGCCGACCGGTCCCCTTGCAGGTGTGCCATTTGTGGATGGTGGAATCGAATTGCATGCCGGGGTCGCCGCAGATGTGCGTGCCTTCAGCGATTTTGCGCAGCAGCGTCCGCGCGTCTTTGCGTTCGCACGGCTTACCGTCGCGTACTCGCTTAGTCCACCATTCACGGCCCTCGACCGCCGCATCCATGAACTCGTCGCTCACCCGCACGCTCAGATTTTCATTCTGATACATGACCGAGCCGTAAGCGTCGCCGTTGTAACTGCCGTCATAGCCCTGCTCTATCAGCGCCCATGCTTTCTTTTCTTCCTTCTGTTTCGCGTCGATGAATTCTTCGATGTCTGGATGCCAGTCCTTCAGCGTGTTCATCTTTGCGGCGCGCCGCGTCTTGCCGCCGCTTTTGACGACGTTCGCGACCTGATCATAAACTTTCAGGAACGAAAGCGGCCCGCTCGGCTTACCACCGCCGCTTAATTTTTCGCGCGTAGAGCGCAACGACGAAAGATCACTGCCCGTACCGCTGCCGTATTTGAAAAGCATCGCTTCGCTCATGGCCAGGCGCATGATGTCTTCCATCGTGTCCTCCACGCTCTGGATAAAACAGGCGCTGCCTTGCGGATATTCGTATTGCGTCGTCGCCCGTTCGGCCTGGCCGGTTTCGCGATTGTAAAAATAATTCCCCAGTCCGGCTTCGCGGCCGATGCCGTATTGATGATGCAATCCGACGTTGAACCAAACCGGCGAATTGAACGCGCCATGCTGATTCACACAGAGCCAGGTCAACTCGTCGTGAAACGTGTCCGCTTCCGCCGCGTTGGCGAAATAGCCATCGGCCATCCCCCAATCTGCAATCGTGCGCGTGACGCGATGGATCAATTGTCGCACTGACGTTTCGCGCCCGCCCTCATGCGGATCGGTCCCGTTCGCGATATCGCCGTAAAAATATTTCGAGACCGCGATTTTCGTCGCCAGCGCGCTCCAGCTCTTCGGTACCTCGATATTTTCCTGCCTGAAGATGACCTTTCCTCCGTCGTCGGTAATCTCCGCCGTGCGTCGTTCCCACTCCATTTGGTCGAACGGCCTCACTTTCACGTCGCTAAAAACCCGCTCGAAACGCAGTCCCTTCCCCCTCTTTTTGCTGCTGCGATTTTTACCCCGCAGGAGGGATTTTCGCGGTTGATTGAGCGAAGAAGGATGAATTCCGGGTTTAAGTTGAATCATGGCGATAAAAGACGATCAGGTTGGCGATAAGTGGCGAATAACAGGGAACTGCCCAGCGAATAACTTGTGAATTCCATAGAACAACAAGATAGTGGGGGGCCGTTCGGCTCAGCCACAAGATGAAGTGCAGAACCCACTGTCGGCAAGCTTAAATTTTCGCTTTTTTTTCGGTTTGATTTCCAACGACTTACGCTGCCGAAACGCGTTCTACAGCGCGCGAAAACGGGTGAAAATTTGGGCCCTTTGGCTCCGTCCCCTCTAGGATTCTCGTCGTCGCCAGAAAAAACGCCGTTTGGCCTTGAAATGCATGCCGGTACACTGGCTCATTAACATTTCCGCCGCGCAGCAATTGCTCTCATATCAGCCGCATTCGTTGCAGTCCGGTCTGAACGCGATGCTGCAATAACGTTAGTCGATCAGGCGCTGCTCTATCCCCGCGTACGCACCGATGCGGCGGTCGCGCAAAAACGGCCAATGTGTCCGATGCTCATCGACGCGGTCCCATTCAATTTCGGCCATGACGATTTCCTCGCGATCAACACTTCCTTTAGCGATAATTTCGCCGCTCGGCGCGACGATAAAACTCTGACCCCAGAATTCGATGCCGGCACCTCCGGCGGGCGCTTCCAGCCCGACGCGATTGACCGCCGCGACGTAGCAGCCGTTCGCGATGGCGTGACTGCGCTGCATCGTTTCCCATGCCGAAAATTGGGTCGCGCCGTATTTTTCCTTTTCCGCCGGGTGCCAGCCAATCGCCGTCGGATAAAATAAAATCTGCGCGCCGCGCAATGCCGTCAGTCGCGCCGCTTCGGGATACCATTGGTCCCAGCAAACACAGACGCCAATTTTTCCCTGCGCGGTTGGCCACGCCTGGAAACCAAGATCGCCCGGCGTGAAATAAAATTTTTCGTAGTAAGCGGGGTCGTCTGGAATGTGCATCTTGCGATATTTCCCGAGATATTTTCCATCGGCATCGATGATCGCCGCGGTGTTGTGATAAACCCCAGCGCCGCGCTTCTCGAAAAGCGAGGCGATAATCACAACGCCGGTTTCGCCCGCGATTCTTTCCAGCTCGGTTGTAGTTGGCCCTGGGATTTCTTCGGCCAGGGCGAAGTTGGCGTGATCCTCCGACTGGCAAAAATATTGCGAGAGAAACAGCTCGGGCAGGCAGACGATCTGCGCGCCCGCCTTCGCCGCGTCGCGAATCCGCGCGATGGCCTTGGCCAGGTTTGGCCCCGGTTCCGGCCCGCACTGCATTTGCACCAGGGCGATCCTGGAGCTTCGCGCCGCCATCGTGCTACTTCACCGAATCAACCGGAACGATCTTGATGCTCTCGACGTTCATCCGTTTCTCCGGCCGGTCGCCCGGTAGCGTTTTCGTCGTGGCGATTTTCTCCAGCACGTCATCGCCCTTAATTAGTTTGCCGAACGCGGTGTACTGGCCATCGAGGAACTTCGGTGCGCCGTGGCAGATAAAAAATTGACTACCGGCCGAATTCGGATCCTGCGAACGAGCCATCGAGAGCACGCCCCGCTCGTGGGATTTCTTATTAAACTCCGCGTCGATTTTGTATCCGGGATCGCCCGTCCCCCACGATCCCTGTTTGCTCTCGTCCTTCGTCAGCGGATCGCCGCCTTGGATCATGAATCCTTTGATGACGCGATGAAAAGCGGTGCCGTCATAAAAACCGGCGCGCGCGAGTTTTTTGAAATTTTCGACCGTCTTCGGCGCCACATCCGACCAGAATTCGGCCACCATTTCGCCTTCGCTGGTTTTGATCACCGCTACTTCTTTTTTGTTCGTTTCATTCATGGGTTTCGTTTCCTTTTTTTCTTCCTTTTTCTCCTCGGCGCAATACGCAGTGGTAGCGAGCGCGAGCCCAAGGACCGAACAGAGCAACGAGAGTTTCATGGTTCACTGTAACGTGGCGTGATACTCCTGCAACGTGCGCACCCGAAGTGGGCTGCGTTGGAGCGAACGAATCCCGTTCGCGCTCGCCTGCGCGGCGCGGATCGTCGTCATGATCGGAATTTTTCTGGCGAGGGATGCGTTGCGAATTCGGACTTCATCTTCGCGCGGAATCTTTCCGCTGGGCGTGTTGATGATGAAATTGATATCGCCGTTTTTCACACGGTCGAGCACGTTGGGCCGGCCTTCGCGCACCTTGAAAACTTTCGTCACCGGCACCTGCGCGCGGCTCAGGGTTTGGGCCGTGCCGCTGGTCGCGATGATGCCGAAGCCGAGGCTCACAAACTCCCGGGCAACCTCGATAACCGCGTCTTTATCGCTGTCTTTCACACTGACAAAAATGTTGCCGCCTTTCGGCAACGGCGGCGGCGCGGCCATTTGCGATTTGGCGTAGGCGAGGCCGAGATCGGCGTCGATTCCCATCACTTCGCCGGTCGATTTCATCTCGGGGCCGAGTGCGATGTCGATGCCTTGGTAACGCAAGAAGGGGAAGACCGCTTCCTTCACCGAAAAATGTTTCGGCGTGATTTCTTTGGTGAAACCAAGTTCGTGCAGAGTTTTTCCCGTCATCACTTTCGCCGCCAGTTTGGCCAGCGGAACGCCGATCGCTTTGCTGACGAACGGGACCGTGCGGGAGGCGCGCGGATTCACTTCCAGCACGTAAACTTCTTCGCCCTTGACCGCGAACTGGACGTTCATTAGGCCGCGCACTTTTAACTCGCGCGCCATGGCTTTGGTCGCGGCCGCAATTTCCGTCCGCACTTTTTCCGAGAGCGAGAATGTTGGAATGACGCAGGCACTATCGCCGCTGTGGATGCCCGCCTCCTCGATGTGCTCCATGATCGCGCCGATGACGCTCGTCTCGCCGTCGGATATGCAATCGACATCGACTTCGATCGCGTCCTCAAGAAAGCGATCGACCAGAATCGGCCGGCCCGGGCTCACTTCGATAGCGTTCTGCATGTAGCGCCGCAGATCTTCGCCGTTATAGACCAACTCCATAGCTCGGCCACCCAGAACGAACGACGGCCTAACGAGCACTGGATAGCCTACGCTGGAGGCGATCTCGACCGCTTCGTCCGCGCTGACGGCGGTCCCGCTGGGTGTTTGCCGCAAGCCCAATTTATCAAGCATGGCGGCGAATAATTTGCGGTCTTCCGCTATTTCGATGCTTTCCGGTTGCGTGCCAATAATCGGAACGCCAGCCGCCTCGAGCCCGTCCGCCAAATTCAGCGGCGTCTGCCCGCCAAATTGCACGATCACGCCTTCCGGCAGTTCCTGGTCGTAGATATTGAGCACGTCCTCCAGCGTGAGCGGTTCGAAGTAAAGTTTGTCGCTCGTGTCGTAATCCGTCGAAACCGTTTCCGGATTCGAGTTTACCATGATCGTTTCGAAGCCAAGCTCACGTAGCGCGAAGGCGGCGTGCACGCAGCAATAATCGAATTCGATTCCCTGACCGATGCGATTTGGTCCACCGCCTAGAATCATAATTTTGCGCTTATCGCTGCGGCGCATCTCGTTCTCGCTGCCGTAGGTGGAATAATAATACGGCGTGAACGCTTCGAATTCCGCCGCACAAGTATCCACCAATCGATACGTCGGAATGATGCCGGCGGCTTTGCGGCGGGCGCGAATCTCGTTTTCGGAAACGCCGATGCTGATCGCGAGTTGACGGTCGGAAAATCCGAGCTTCTTCGCGCGACGCAGTTGTTGGAGGTCAGGCTTCCAGCCGGACTCGGCCGACGAGCTTCCAGCTTGTCTTTCATGAGACCCCCCCACCACAAGGACATCGCGCCGTTCCAGCACGTACTCATCGTCGCTCAAACCAGCCTTCACCGGATTTTGCGTGATGTAATCGCGGCACCTTTGCAAGTGCGCGCTATCGCGCACAATAGTATCGAACGTTTCCGTCATCCAGACCGTTCCGCTTCGTGTCATCAGGCGATTGATTTCGTTGCCGGAAAACGATTTCCATGAATGTAAGATCGAACTTATCGAGTGGGAACCCGCTGGTTTCACAATCGCGTGAACATGATTCGGCATGACCACGAACGCGTCCAGTAGGTAACGGTCGCCATCAAAATGCCGCAGTGAATCCGCGAGGGCTTTCGCGGTTCTTGGCTCGCGGAGCAGGC
>JBDUCP010000022.1:0-13876 GCA_040003405.1 Verrucomicrobiota bacterium | reverse complement strand
CATGCGGAGAAATTGCTCCGCTACCGCAAAGATATTTTAAGCGAAGCCACCCAGGCCGATCTGGCAATGCAGATCGGTAAGCTGCGAAAGGCCTTGAATGACCGCGACGAGCGGGCGGCGAAGGAGGAGTCAGAGCGCCTGCATGCGCTCTACGTGCAGCACATCCCCACGCCGAGATTTTCCGCCTGGCGGGAAAATGTGGAGGTGGTGCTAGTCGCGATCGTGGTCGCGGTTGGCATTCGTTCGTACTTCCTCCAGCCATTTAAGATTCCAACCGGTTCGATGCAGCCGACGTTGAACGGCATCATCGGATATCCGAACACGGAACAGGCGCCGAATATCCTGCGGCAGGCCTTTGAGTTCGTCACCCTCGGTCGCAACTACATCAACGTCGTCTCCGCCGAAGATGATCAGGTGGAACAAGTGGTGCCGAAAAAGTTTGGCTTCTTTTTTACCTTCTCCCGCATCATCTGTCAGCGGCAACATTTTCTCGTTTACGCTGCGCCGGAAACCTTGCGGCAGGATTTTCGCGTCATGCCCGGGAATCGTTATCGGCGCGGTGACATCATCGCCCGCGGCGCCATCGATACCGGCGACCAGGTGTTCGTCGATAAATTCAGCTACAACTTTGTCAAGCCGCAGCGGGGCAACGTTTTCGTTTTTCGCACCAATCACATCTTCGGCATCCCCGACGATCCCGAAACAGGCGCGCCCTTTTACATCAAACGCCTCGGCGGAACTCCCGGCGATACTTTGCGGATCGAATCGCCGAAGCTCTACGTGAACGGCAACTCGGCCGAGGGCTACGGTTTCGCACGAGTGATGTCGGCTAATTTTCCCTACCGCGGTTATGCGCCGGGGCGGGATTACCTGGCCGATCCGTCGAAGACCTATACCGTGCCGGCGCGCAGTTATTTCGCCATGGGCGACAACAGCTACAACAGCTACGACAGCCGCTGGTGGGGACCGGTGCCGGAGGAAAACCTGGTTGGGCGCGGGCTGCTGGTTTATTGGCCATTTAACCGGCACTGGGGTTTGATTCGTTAGGCCAGTTCTCATGCTCTCGAGCCTGCCGCGAGTCTATCCGCTCCTCGGGCTGTGCGGCAGTTACCTCATCGTCCTCTTTTTCAATCCGATCCGCCTCGCGCTGCGCGACGGCTTCCGTTGCATCACGCGCTTCAAGCGCATTTGGCTCACTTTTGCCCTGCTCGGCTTCGCCTATTCCGTTTTCCAATTTGCCACCTTTACGCCGCTGCAGCGGCCTTCGGATATCGACTTCACCCAGGTTATTTCGCCCGCGAGTTGGGAATGGCCGGACTTCGCGGACGTCTGGAAGGAGACGCCGTTGCCCGCGCTGGAAGGTCTCGCCGGAATTTTCGATAGCGCCACCACCACCTATCCGCTTTCGGTTCTGGCCGCGCTTCTCCTGATCCTCAACTGGCGCGGATTGCACGGCGCCTTGTTTCGCGCGCTCTACAAACGCTTTCATCTTTGGGGTTATGTGATCTACGCCGTCCTTGTTCTCAGCGCGCTGGCGGCGTTACTCAAGCCGATCGCCTTTTGGCGTTTGCCCGAGTGGGGAGGGGCCATGCCCTCCGCGGGCCTGCTGCAAGTCTCCGCCTCGGTCGATGCCCTCGCCTTCATCTTCGAATACCTCTTCGGCGTTTACATTCAGGTCTATCTCATCACAGTCGTTCTCGCCTGGATCAAAGGATTGAGCTTTGGCGAAATGGATTTGTTTCGCTTCGCGCTCCGCCGGTTCAGCTACGTTTTAGAATGGGCTGGGCTCGTCGTCATCGTCAGCACACTGATCGTGCGGCTCCCGTTGCTGCTCGCCTATTTCCGGGACGTGCCTAACGTGCTCGACTATCTCCCGCTCCAACGCATCATCATGAGCGGCTTGATCATCATGTTCTGCTCCGTGCAAGTTTCGCTCGTTTTGCATAATGAAACTCTGGGTGCGGCCCTGCGCGCGCATCGCCAGTTCCTCGGGCGCAATGTGTCCCGCTTCGCTTGGTTCCTTATCATCGGCGCGCTGCATTTTTTCTTCCTCGCCGCTTGCGATGCCATCGTCCGCGGCGCCGTGGCCGATCGCGTCGTCGCGTTCGTCCTCTGGAAAACCATTTATGTTTGCGCTCGCGGCTACGTCACCGGATGGCTCCTGGCGTCGTGGGTCTGTCTTTTCCGTCAGTGCGAAAACGCGCGCGCCAACCAGGAAACGTGGATTCGATATTAGCGTCTTGAACGCAGAAAAAATCACGCGTCAGAGCAAATCGAATCTGGCCCTGGCTTTTGTCTCGTTAGGCCCGGAGCGCCGCGCCGACATCACCACCTTCTACGCCTTCTGCCGACTCATCGACGACATGGCCGACGCGAGCAATTTGAGCGCGGAGGAAAAAACGCTCGCCCTTGCCAACTGGCGGCGGTGTTTGCGCGCGGAGACGCCCGGCGAAGCGTCGATCGCTCCAGACGTGCGGCACTTGCTCGCCAAGTATTCGCTCGCGCCCGAGATGCTCGACGAAATCATCGACGGCGTCGCGATGGATGTGGCCAGCGTGCGCTACGCGACGTTCGAAGAATTGCGCGTTTACTGCTACCGCGTGGCCAGCGCAGTCGGTCTCGTCAGCATCGAGATTTTCGGCTACCGCAATCCAGCCTGTCGTGATTACGCCATTCAACTCGGCCTGGCTTTACAAATGACCAACATCATTCGCGATGTCGGCAAGGATTTGGTCATGGACCGTATTTATCTGCCGCGGGAAGATCTCGCACATTTCGATTATTCCGAGAACGATCTGCGCCAGCGAAAATACGATGAGCGCTTTCTGCGCTTGATGGAGTTCGAAGCCGCGCGCGCCGAAGAATTTTTCGCGAGCGCGGCCCGCTTGCTCCCGCCGGAGGACAAGCGCTCCATGATTGCCGCCGAGATCATGGCGTCGGTCTATCGCGCCCTGCTGCGCCGCATTCAAGCCGATCGCTTCCGCGTTTTCGAAAAGGAATATCGACTAGGCAAGCTGGAAAAAGGCGCACGCATTGCCATACAACTGCTAAGGCTTGGATGAATTTGAATGGCAGAACGTCCGTCTGACGTGCATGCTTCGATTCCTTAATACCAACAACATTATGAAAAAGAATAGTTTACTCATCATCTCTGCCTTGGCGCTCGGCGCCTTCACTCTCACTTCTTGCGACACACCGACCGGCCAGGGTGCGGGCTTCGGTGCTGCCGCTGGCGCAGTGCTCGGAGCAGCCTCTACTGGTACCGTGCGCGGAGCTGCGGCTGGCGCTGCCATCGGTGCAGCCTCTGGAGCCATCATCGGCGCCGCTGTCGAAGCCGACGAACGTGGATATTACGAAGGCCATCCGACGGGCTATTATCCTTACGGCCGCCGCACCGGCACACCCGGCCTGCTTGAGAGTCCGTATCCGCCGCACGCTTTAGTCGATACCCGCGGCATCCCGCGTGGCGCGCTGGTGCGTGATCCTTCTTCCGGCCGCGTATTCCGCAAACCGTAACGGAGAAAACTTTCGACTCGCGAAACGGGTTGATTCCGCTGGGCGGAATCAACCCGTTTTCGTTTGTCGTCCGCCCAGCAGGCTGGCGGCGTGACGCAGGGCGGTTTCAGTTTTGCCGCCGAGCATGCGAGCGATTTCTTCGCGCCGCGCCTGGCCAGTGATTTCGCTCAAGCGCGAATGTGTTCGCCCTTCTCTCACTTCTTTCGTCACGACAAAATGGGTCGTGGCGGCGGAGGCGACCTGCGGGAGATGCGTAATGCAAAGAACCTGATGATCGCGCCCAAGCGCTTTCATTTTTTCACCGACGGCATTCGCGATTTCGCCGCCGACGTTGGCGTCGATCTCATCGAAGACAAGCAGGGGAATCGCATCCTGCGCGGCGAGAGAAGATTTAATCGCGAGCATGAGGCGCGAAATTTCGCCGCTGGAGGCGATGGCGCGCAAGGGCTTGAGCGGTTCGCCGGGATTCGGCGAGAAGAGTAGTTCGACGACTTCGAAACCAGTCGCGCGCGCTTCGGGTGATGCAGTTAATTTCACTTCGAATTCTGATTGGCGAAAACCGAGATCGCGCAGATGACGCCGAATATCTTCAGCGAGTTTCGGTGCAGTTTTCGCGCGGAGTTTGGATAACGCGCGGCCAACGCGCTCGAGTTCCACGTTCGCTTTCTCGATTTCGATTTTAAGCCGATCCAGCTCGGCCTCGCGCCCTTCCATCTGGCGCAGGCGCTCGGCCGCGCGCTCACCGAAAGCAATCACCTCCGCGATGGAGCCGCCGTATTTGCGCTTCAAAGTTTCGAAGAGCGAGACGCGTTCTTCGAGCGTGGAAAGTTGCGCGGGATCGAGATCCAATTTCTGCGCATAAGCGGAAAGCGACCGCGCAATTTCGGAGAGTTCCAGCACCGCCGTTTCGTGACCGGCGACGAATGGCGCGGTCGCACCGTCGATTTTTTCCATCTCGCGCAACTGCCGCTGTGTCTCCGCCAATTGCGCGAGGATTGAATCGTCTGCTTCGGAAAGTTGACGAGCCACGGCGCTGGCCAGCTCGATCAGGCGTTTGCTGTTCGCCGCCAGTTTGTAACGCGATGAAATTTCTTCTTCCTCGGGTGCCGTCAGATTCGCGCGCGTGATTTCGGTCACCTGATGCCGCAGCAGGTCGAGTTCCTGCTCGCGCGCCGATTCCGCAGTGCTGAGCGCGCTCTGCTCCCGGCGTAGCGTCTGCAATTGGTGGAAACAATTCTCAAATTCGCGCAACGTCAATTCCGCACGCGCGAAGCCATCGAGCAGCGCAAGCTGTCGCTCCGATGAGAGCAGCGACTGATGATCATGCGGTCCATGCAGATCGACCAATTCGTCGCCGATGTTTTTTAGAACCGCGAGAGTCGTTGGCGAACCATTGACGAATTGACGATTCGCGCCGCCGACGGAAAACGTGCGCTTGAGAATCAATTCGCCTTCGCCCGACTCGACCCCGCTGTCGGCTAATTTTGCGTGCAACTGTTTCGGAATGTTTTCGAAAACGGCCTCGACCGTGCAACTGTCAGCACCGGTGCGGACGAGTGATTTGTCGGTGCGTTCGCCTAGCAACAACTGGAGCGCACCGATGATGATCGACTTGCCGGCGCCGGTTTCGCCGGTCACCGCGGTGAATCCCGACGCGAGTTGCCATTCGAGCTCCTCGACCAGCGCGAGATTTTTTATTCGCAGTAGAGTGAGAAGGCCGGGCATTTGGGAAAGGTTGAGAGTTGAGCGATGAAGGATGAAAGCGGAAGCTGCCGCGCCTTGAAAGTTTCAAATTCTCAATTTTCCGTCACCTTTCTCGGCACGGGCACTTCGCAAGGCGTGCCGATGATCGGCTGCGATTGCGCGGTTTGTCACTCGCCCGACCCGCGCGATCAGCGTTTGCGTTCGTCGATTTATATCGAAACGCCGGAGTGCGCCTGGGTGGTGGATACGGGAACAGATTTCCGCACGCAGGCGTTGCGCGCCAATATCCGGCGTCTCGATGCTGTCGTGTTCACGCATTCGCACACCGACCATGTGATGGGCTTCGATGATCTGCGCCGTTTTTCGCACGCGCGCGGTTCGATGCCGGTATACGCGTCGGCCGAAACGATGCGCGATCTGCGGCGCGTCTTCGAATTTGCCTTTAACGGGCTCAATCCATTTCCTGGTTATTTGCAACCGGAGCCGCACATCATCCATGAGCCTTTCCTGCTCGGCGAGACGCTGGTCACGCCGCTGCCGGTGCCGCACGGAAATTCCATGGTGAATGGCTATTTATTTTCTCGGCATGGCCAGAAACTAGTCGCCTATTTGAGCGATTGCAGCGCCGTGCCCGATGAGATTGTGCGGCTGATCGACGGAGTGAAAATTTTGATTATCGATGCGTTGCGGCATAAGCCGCACCCGACCCACTTGAGTGTAGGCGAAGCGATCGAGGTGGCGACGAAAGTTCAGCCGGCGCAAACGCTTTTCACGCACGTTTGTCACGAGTTGCCGCAGTCGAGCGAAGAAAAACTTCCCTCGGGCGTTGGCATCGCCTACGACGGGTTGAAGCTGGAGCTCGGGCTATGATGCGCTCCCCTTTACTGATCGGGCTCGCCGCGCTTTTTCTGTTCGTTTTTCATTTGCGAAAACTTGACGCCGCCGTGCCGCTGACTCCCGCGACCATCGTCATTTACAACAGCAGCATTCCGGAGTCGGCCGAGCTGGCAAAATTCTACGCGCAGAAACGCGGCATCGCGCGCGATCATCTCGTCGGCCTCGTTTGCTCAAAGGAAGAAGAAATTAGTCGCGAAGATTACGATGCGACCATCGCCCAACCGCTCCGGAAAATTTTTCGTGAGCGCAAGTGGTGGACTCTGCGCGAGTCAGCCGACGCAGCGCCTTCGGTCACTGCGAATTCGATCCGGTTCGTCGCGCTGATCAAGGGCATGCCGCTAAAGATACGCTCGGCAGCAGAGTATCCGGACGATAAACCGGGTCCGGCCCCGCTGGGAAATCGCAACGAAGCCTCCGTGGATTCCGAGCTCGCACTGCTGCCCACGTTTTCCCATCAGATTTCGGGCGCGCTCGGGAACGCCTATTTCCAGACCTATCGCTCGGTCATGGAAACGGACGTGCCGATCATGCTCGTATGCCGTCTTGATGCGGCGGCGGCGGCTACGGTGCGGCGCATGATCGTGGACGGTATCGAAGCGGAGAAGAGCGGGCTGTGGGGCCGCGCTTACGTGGATGGTGCGCACAATACGGGCGGCGGTATGGAAATGGGCGACCAATGGCTGACGGGGGTGGTCGATCAGCTCCGGCGCGCCGGTGTTCCCGTCGTTTACGACAACGTGCCCGCCATTTTCCCGGCGGAATATCCGATGACCGATTGTGCGCTTTATTACGGTTGGTATGCCGCCGGCGTGGCCGGGCCGTTCACGCAGCCAGCCTTCAAATTTCTGCCCGGTGCCATCGCGGTGCATATCCATTCGTTCAGTGCGAACACGCTGCGCGACGCGAATGCGAATTGGGTTGCTCCGCTCTTGAACAAGGGCGCGGCGGCATCGCTCGGCAATGTTTACGAGCCGTATCTGCAGCTCACGCCGCATCTCGAGATTTTTAATGATCGCCTGCTCCATGGATTCACCTTCGCGGAGAGCGCCTACATGTCGGTGCCGGCGCTCTCGTGGATGACGGTAATGGTGGGCGATCCGCTCTACCGTCCGTACGCCGCCTGGCTGCAAATCGATACGAAGCGTGAGCCGGAAAAAAATTCATCCGCCTGGAAAATGTATCACGATTTTGCCACCAAAAACGCGGCGCTGCCGACGTCGGAATACCGCACGCTCGCGCGCCAGGCAGCATCGCGCACCCGCAACGCGGCCATGATCGAGGATCTTGGGGGGATGGAAGCGCGCGAGGGAAAATTTGCTGACGCTGCCGGTTATTTTCAGCAGGCGCGCGCGTTGTCTCCGAAACGCGATGACATCCTGCGCCTGGTGCTGGAAGAAGCGGATGCGCTGATCAGACAGGAGCAGCCAAAACGCGCGCTCGCCTTGGTGCGGGGGGTTTTGCGGATCGCCCCGGACGCGCCGGCTGCGGCTTTGTTGAAAAAAATCGAAACGGACCTGAGCCCGCCTGCGATCACTCCCACGCTAACGCCAGGACGGCCTAACGAATGATGCCTCGTTCGCTCTGCTCGATAAACTCGACTATCTGAGTGATCTCCGCGGTCGCGGGCAACTCCTGCCGGATCGCTTCGAGCGCTTGCCGCGTGTTGTATTTGGATCGGTAGATCAGGCGAAATGCCTCTTTAATCGCCTTGATGCTCTCAGGCGAAAACCCATGGCGCTCCATTCCGATGAGATTCACTCCGCGCATCTTCGCTGGATTCCCATCGGCGATCATGAACGGCGGAACATCCTGCACGATTTTCGAACAGCCGCCGGTGATGGCGAAGCGGCCGAGGCGGCAAAATTGATGCACTGCGGTCAACCCGCCCATGACCGCGTGATCGCCGATCTGCACATGGCCGGCGAGCGTGCCGTTGTTCGAAAAAATAACGCCATCACCGACAACGCAATCGTGTGCGATGTGGCTGTAGGCCAAAAAATTTCCGCCATTCCCGATGCGTGTTTTGCCCGCGCTCGTCGTGCTGCGATTCACCGTCACAAATTCGCGAAAGACATTATCGTCGCCGATTTCCAGATAAGTCGGCTCGCCCGCATATTTCAAATCCTGCGTCTGCTGGCCTAACGAGCAGTAGGAAAAAAATTTATTGCGCGCGCCCGCCGTCATCGGCCCGCAGAGGGTGACGTGATTTTGCAGCCAGCAATCGCGTCCGAGCACCACGCCGGCCTGCACGACACAATACGGTCCGATGTGCGTGCCGGCGCCGATCTCCGCCTGCGCATCGACGATGGCAGTGGGATGAATCGCGCTCATTGATCGAGCAACCTCAGCATCAGCTCGCACTCGGAGACGACAGCATTGTTGACCGAGCAACTGCACGTCAGCCGTGCGAGTTGTTTGCCACGCGTTTTGGTTAGCTCCGCCGAAATGAAAAGAGTGTCGCCCGGATGAACTGGCTTGCGGAATTTCACGGCGTCGGCGCTGACGAAATAACCCAGCCGGCCCGAGCCGCTCTTCGTCAGTTTCAGCATCAGCACGCTGGCCACTTGTGCCATTGCTTCCAGTTGCAGCACGCCCGGCATCACTGGGTGACCCGGAAAATGTCCCGCGAAAAAGGGTTCGTTGATCGAAACAGATTTAAGCCCGATGCATTTCGTCTCCCCCTCGAAGCGCAGGATGCGATCGACCATCAGAAATGGATAACGATGCGGCAGAATTTGCATCACTTCGTTGATGTCGAGACCGCCTTCGCCCGCGGGTTGCGTCTGCGCCTGGGGCAACGGCGCGGCGCGTGCAATCTCGCGCGCGAGCGCGCGGGCTAACTCGGCATTTACGCCGTGTCCCGGTTTAACCGCGATGAGGTGACCGCGCAGGCGGCGTCCTAGCAATGCGAGATCGCCGATGATATCGAGAATCTTGTGCCGCACAAATTCGTCCGGAAAACGCAACGGCTCCTTGCTCATGACCGAATCGCCGCGCACCACGATGGCATTTTCCAGACTGCCGCCCTTAATCAGATTTTTCTCCATCAGCGTTTCGACGTCTTCGTAGAAAACGAAGGTGCGTGCCGGCGCGATCTCGCGCTCGAAAATCGCAGGCGTGATTTCGGTGGAAAGAAATTGAGTGAACCGTCCGTCCGGCCCGACTTGGGTGCACGAGATGCGAAATCTTTCGTCCGGCAACACGATCAGCACGGACCCATTCTTCATTTCCACATGGATCGGCTCGCGCACGTCAAAAACGCGGCGGGTGGACTCCTGCGCGACCACGCCGGCTTTCTTAATCAAATCCACGTAAGGCCGCGCACTGCCGTCGCCGATGGGCGGTTCATTCGCGTCCATCTCGATGGTGGCGTTATCCACCCCCATGGCCGAGAGCGCCGCCAGCACATGCTCGACCGTGTGAATGCGCATCGATCCTTCGCCGATGGTCGTCGCGCGTTCGATCGTTTTTAGGTTCTCTATCCGCGCGTCAATCGTCGGCTCGTCCGGCAGATCTTTGCGTTTGAACTTGATGCCGGAATCGACCGGCGCCGCCTGCAATTTCAGCGTTACCTTTTCACCCGTGTGCAGCGAGGTGCCGCTCACGCTCGCGCTGCGGGCGAGTGTTTGCTGAAATTCGGAAGGCATAAGCGCTTAACTAACAAAGATCGCGCGGGCTGACTAGGAAGCGTTTTCGCGACCAGCGCTGCAATAGTGCGTGGCGGTTATTTCAGTTCCAACTCCCCACAGTCGAAACTCATCATCGCGTCCACGCCGCTGACGCGAAATTGTTCCACCGCCGCTCCGTCATCCTCGAAAACATCGATCGCGTTCGCGCCATGGGCGGCGAGCAGACCGCGGCTAAGATTCGGCGTCTCGCTGATGGTGCGAAGCGGCAGGCCATCGCTCGTCATCAGGAAACTCCCGTCCTCGTCGAAACCGACCGCGACTTCGACCGTGCCGCGTTGATCGCCCAACAACGGATTAGGCTGCAATTTTATCTTCAATTTTTCATTCGCCGCCGCGTTGGCTGGCGCGGTTGCGACCGGCTTGCCCTCGAGCACCGCGAATTCCTTGCGCGCGACGATTTTTTTCTCGAAGTCCACTTTCCAATCGGAGACGGATGTTGCCGCGCCTTCCGCTTTTGTGCCGACGAGACTCAGGCCGCGCACGCGTTGCAGCGCATTATTTTCTTCGAGTAGGAAAATTTTATCTTCTTTCATCGACGCCGTTACGGCGACGAGCGGCGGCTCTTCCACCCCGGTACTCAGCCGACGCAGCACTTCTCCGGTGGCTGATATTTGTTTCAACTCCGTCGCTGGCTCGCCCTTAACCCCGCGCTCGATGATCCAACGAGTGTTCTCGCGACCCGGCACGCCAACTTCACTTGCAGTGGGGGATGAGACGACGTCGATCGCATCATTGTCGGCCAGCTTGATTGTTTTATGCGCGACGTCGTAAAGGACATGCCCGGCGCCCGCCGGAATCAAATCGACGCCCAACAACAAATCTTCGTCGCGCAGCGCGAGTGAGCGGATGCGGGAAAAGCGCGGCGCGTCGTCGTCCGTGATCCAATCGTTGAAGAAAAATCCGACACCTTCGATTTTCAGATCGGCCACGACATAACCGCGCGCGGAGTATTTCCCCGCCGGAAGATTTTCATCGGCGTCGCTCCTGCCGTCCCACGTGGTCGAGAGCGCGTCATGCCCGATGTTGAATTCGTTGATGTCGGATTCGCGATGAAGCACGCGCACCAGTTTTCCCTTCGCGTCATAAATACCGAGGCTGATCGAGCCCTCGAGCGGCGGCGGCAGAAAGCTGATGCGGATATTGCGCGCGGCTGGGGTCGGGGATTCTTGCGCGAACGTCACTGCGGCGCAGAGCAGAGCGAGCAAGGCGAGGATCGGGCGCGGCATTCTCATCGCCTAATGTAATACCGCCAATTCACGTCCGGGAAAATGTTATCGCGCGCTTCGCAATCGGTGAGGAAATGTTCATCGAGGTGTCCGCGGACAAATTGATCATGCAGGCGATCGAAACGGAGCAGATGATCGGTCGTGCGTTTCGTGGCGTAGTTTCTAGCCGTGCCCGTCTTCATGAGAAAAGCCCAGTCGCTCGATTGCGCCAGCAGGAGTTCGCGGGCCAGTTGTTTTAGCACACGATCAGGCAACGCCGCAGGATCGGACGGCTGCGCGCTGGCGACCGCGATCATGCGCTGGGCGGCCGCATGCAGATGCGGATAAATCCAGGCGTTCGTCTCATTCAACCAAACCTCCAGATAACCCTGGTCGCCCCAACTTGAGGCCGCGGGCGCGATCGTTTGTTGCGTCGGGTGGCGCGCGAGAAAATCGGTCGGCGTGGTGAGACTGAAGTCATTCTGATCGCTCGCGGCTTTGCGAATGAATAATTCAAGAAAGCGCGGGCCTTCGAACCACCAATGACCAAACAGCTCGGCGTCGAACGGAGCGACGATAATCGGATCGAAATCCAGCGCGCGCAGTTCATTGATTTGGGTACGGCGCGCGTTGAGAAAATGTGTCGCCTGCGCGTCGGCCACCGGCTCGATGGCGTGGCGATCATAGAGCTCCTTTTCGCCTTCGCGCCCGGTAACGCGGTGATATTTTATGCCGGTAAATTTGCGCGATTCCGCCGTCTGAAGATCGAAACCGATGTCGCGGTAAAATTCCCGGTAGGTCGGATCCCCTGGATATCCTTCCTCTGCGCTCCACACTTGCCGGCTCGAAGCGCGATCGCGCGCAAAAGCGGCCGGCCCCGACGCGGTGTAGCACGGCGCGTAAACCGCCCGGCGCGGGCGTGGCCGACCGAACATCAGCCCATGCGCATCGAGAATGAACCAGCGCAGATTTGCTTCCTGTAAAATGTTTTCGAGGTCCGCCACGTAAGCGCATTCCGGCAACCAAAATCCGCGCGGGTCGTCGCTGAACGCAGCGCGGTAGGAGTCGCATCCGATGAGAATCTGCGCGCGCACTGCCTCGGGCGATTGCTGCAACAACGGAAGCAAACCGTGGGTGGCGGCGGAGGCAATCAGTTCGAGACAGCCGGAATTGCGCAGCTCGCGGAACGGGCGCAGGAGATCACACTGCCATTCGTCAACGAAGCGCCGGCGGCAATCGGAAAAATTTGTGTGATAAAATTCCGCCAGCTCGCGCAGTTGTGCGTGATGCTGGTGTCGTTCGATTTCGCATGCGGCCAGTTCAATTAAACGTTCGAGGTGGCGCACGTAACGCGCGCGCAACAATTCATCCTGCAACATCGCGCACAGCGTCGGCGTGATCGACATCGTCAGCCGGAACGGCACGCGATCGCGCAGGAGTCGCTGCATCATCAGGATGAGCGGGATGTAGGTCTCGGTGATGGCTTCGAAAAGCCAATCCTCTTCGAGGAATTCTGCGTGCTCGGGATGCCTAACGAACGGCAGGTGCGCGTGCAGAACGAGCGCGACGGAACCGGCCGAAGACACTTACAGTGTCCGGCAGAAATCCTGGAACCGATCGAGACCTTTTTTGATCACGTCGATGCTGGTCGCGTAGCTAAGACGAATCGTGCGGTCATCGCCGAAGGCCGCACCGGGCACGACCGCGACATTCGCTTTGCTCAGCAAACGATCGGCGAAATTCTGCGAGCTCAACCCGAGCTGGCTGATGTTCACCAAAATGTAAAAGGCGCCTTCCGGTTTCACCGCGGTGATGTTCGGGATTTTTGTGATGCGATCGAACATGTAATTGCGGCGCATGTTGAATTCGTCGCGCATGTCCGCCAGCGGCTGTTGATCGCCCTTGAGCGCGGCGATAGCGCCGCGTTGCGCGAAGGAGCACGGATGCGAGGTGCTGTGGCTTTGAATGTTATCAACCGCCTTCGCGATCGCTTCCGACGCGCCCAGATAACCGAGCCGCCAGCCCGTCATCGCGTAGGCTTTACTGAATCCGTTCACCGTGATGGTAAGATCGTAGGCCGCCTGCGAAATCGAAGCGACGCTGACATGTTTCGCCTCGTCGTAAACGAGCTTCTCATAAATCTCATCCGACAAAATGTAGATGTCTTCCTCGGCCGCGACTTCGACGATCGCCTCCAATTCCTCGCGCGTGTAAACCGCTCCGCTCGGATTGTTCGGGCTGTTCAGGATCAACATTTTCGTGCGCGGCGTCATCGCATTTTCAAAATCCTGCGCCCGCATTTTCCAGCCGTTGCGCTCGCTCGTCGGCACAATGACCGGCTCGGCGCCAGCCAGCCGCACCATGTCGGGATAGCTGACCCAATAGGGCGACGGGATGATCACTTCGTCGCCGTCCTGGCAGGTCGCAAGGATGGCGTTGTAGCAGGAATGTTTCGCGCCGCTGCTCACGACGATCTGACTAGGGCGATAGGTGAGTTGGTTATCCGCCTGGAATTTTTCGGCGATGGCCTGGCGCAATTCCGGGAACCCGGCACTCGGCGTGTATTTGGTGAAACCGCCTTCCAGCGCAGCGATCGCGGCCGCTTTGATATGATCGGGCGTATCGAAATCCGGCTCGCCCGCGCCGAAGCCGCAGACATCGATCCCCTCCGCTTTCATCGCCTTGGCTTTGCTGTCGATGGAGAGCGTGAGAGAGGGCGTTAACTGGGCGGCGCGCGAAGAGATTTCCATGGCTGTCGAGATCGGGTTGAGAGTTTGCAAAATGGGAGCGCAAGCTATGGGCGCGCGTAGAAGTTTTCAATCAAAGGTTTGAAGTTATTCTCATCCACCTGCACGATCGCCATCT